>NZ_VOSR01000625.1:0-2146 GCF_007997345.1 Mitsuaria sp. TWR114 | reverse complement strand
GCCGCCTCATGCGGCCAACCACGCGGCCAACCAAGCGGCCAACCAAGCGGCCCACGACGGCCAGGCGCCAAGGCGCCGCCGTCGCGGTCATCCTGCCTGCATCGGACATCGCAGCCCCCCTGCGTCTCGAAGGTCCCGGGGGATCGACGCCCCTCTCGGACAGCGACGATTAGAGGCCCAAGCCCGCGCGATGTCCAGGGACCGTCCGCGCGCCGGTCACGTCGGCGCGGCCCCGTCTTCCGGTGGCTTGACGGGAATCCAGACCTCGAAGGTCGTGCCTTCGCCGGGCACGCTGCGCACCTCGATCCGCCCCGCATGCTTCTGCACGATGGAGTAGGACAGCGACAGCCCCAGCCCGGTGCCCTTGCCCACCGGCTTGGTCGTGAAGAAGGGCTCGAAGATGCGGCGCCGCACCTCCTCGCTCATGCCGGTGCCGGTGTCCTGCACCTCGACGCGGACCCAATCGCCCTCGGCCCGCGTGCGCAGGCGGATCTCGCCGCGCTGCGGGATGGCATGGGCCGCGTTGACGATCAGGTTCATGAAGACCTGGTTCAGCTGCGCCGCGATGCAGCGCACCGGCGGCAACTGGCCGTAGTCCTTCTTCACGTCAGCCTTGTACTTGACCTCGTTCATCACGACATTGAGCGTCGACTCGAGGCCCGCGTTGAGGTCGGCGTCCTGCCACTCGGCATGGTCCACGCGCGAGAAGTCCTTGAGGTCGTGCACGATCTTCTTGACCCGCACCAGGCCGTCGTCGCTCTCGTCGAGCAGCTGCGGCAGGTCCTCCTTGACGAAGGCCAGGTCGATGCGCCGGTCCAGCTCGCGCAGCGCGCGGTCGACCGCCTCGGGCAGCGTGCCGGGCGACTGTGCCTGCATCGTGTCGAGCAGCTCGAACAGCGGCTCCACGTAGCCGCGCAGCGTGCTCATGTTGGAGCTGACGAAGCCGATGGGGTTGTTGATCTCATGCGCCACGCCGGCCGCGAGCTGGCCGATGGAGGCCATCTTCTCGGACTGCAGCAGCTGGTTCTGTGCCTCTTCCAGGCGGGTGTTGGTCGACTTGATGCGCTGGTAGTTTTCCTCGAGCTCGCGCTGCACGCGCCGCACCTCGCTGCGGTCCTGCAGCAGCCACCAGGTCTGGGCCAGGCGGTCATGCGGATTGGCCACGTAGGCGATCATCTGGATCCACAGCGGCCGGCGCGCGCGGAGACCATGGGCATCTCGTGCTGCAGCGACTCGCCGCGGGTGAGCACCGGATAGGCGATCGACGCCAGCGACTGGAAGTCCTCGTCGCTGGCGAAGAAGGAACGCGTCGGGATGCCGCTGGGCGAGGCGCCGTCGAGTTCGAACATCTCGTTGAACTTGCGGTTGCCGCGCACGATGCGCTGGTTGAGCGTGGTGACGATGCCCACCGACGCGTTCTCCAGGAAGGCCTCCAGCTCATGGTGCGTGAGCAGCAACTCGGCGGTGCGCTCGCTGACCAGCTCCTCGAGCTCGGCGCGATGGCGGCGCAGTTCCTCCTCGGCGCGGCGCCGCTGGGTGACGTCCTGCAGCGTCTCGATCGCGCCGATGACGTTGCCATGCGCATCCCGCAGCGGCGCGGCGGTGAAGAACAGCCAGCGCCCGCCACCGTCCATCTGCGGGAAGAAGGACTCGACCTCATAGGCGTCGTCCACGGTCTCCGAGCGGCGGCAGCGGCCCTCGTACAGCGGGACGCCCTCCGCCTCGATAGTGCCGGCGATGATCAGGTCGGCCAGCAGCGGGCGCTCGTCCGGATAGAAGGCCGACCAGGCGTCCTGCCGCCCCAGCATGTCGAAGCGGTCGCGGCCGGTGAGCTTGGCGCAGGCGGCGTTCCAGTGCGTGACCCGGTGCTCGGCGTCGAGCACGAAGCTCGCGACCGGACTGTTCTCGATGATCTGGTGCAGCACGCGCCCCACGTCGAGCAGGCTGGTCTGCACATGGCGCATGTCGCTCAGGTCCTGCACCGTCATCACGTTGAGCCGACGTCCGCGCAGGCTGACCGGTCGCGCGGTCAGCTCCAGCGACCGCGTCGAGCCGCTCGCCGTCAAGGCCTCGATCTCGATGGCCGGCGGTGGATCGTCCTGCGCGATGGCCTGCAGGCCGTAGTGGCGCAGCGCCTCGCGCTGCT
>NZ_VOSR01000624.1:0-4974 GCF_007997345.1 Mitsuaria sp. TWR114 | reverse complement strand
CGCGCCGGTGGGCGCGCCGGGCAACATGGGCAACGCGGCGGCCAAGGCCTGGAACACCCGCTTCGGTCTGTACCAGGGGTCCAGCAACGTCACCAACGCGCCGCCGGACTTCACCGGCTACGCCTACACGACGACCAACTGGCCCGCCGGCGCCAACGCGCGCCTGGACTTCCTGAGCCGGCGCGGCGCGCATGCGCCCTACGGCAGCAGCGTCGCCGCCGGCAACGCGGAGACCGGGCTGGCGATCAGCAACGCCTACAACCCGACCACCACCGTGGCGCAGCACACGCAGTACGGCGCCGACCGCCGGCTGGTGGTGGCGCCCATCATCGACTGCGCCTCGCTGACCGGCGGCACGCACACGACCACCGTGCTGGGCTGGGGCTGCATGCTGATGCTGCAGCCGATCGACAACCCGAACGACACGCTGAAGATGGAGTACGTCGGCCTGTCGAGCGCCACCGGCAGCCCCTGCGCCTCCTCCGGCGTGGCCGGCGATTCCGCCAGCATCGGACCGATGGTCCCGGCGCTGGTGCAGTGAGGCCGCCATGTCCGCCGCCCGCCCCGCCCGCCTGCTTCCCTCGACGGCCGTGCCGGCGCGGCGCGCCGTGTGCAGTGCGCGCGGCGCATGCGGCGTCGCCGCGGTCGAGCTCGCGCTGCTGATGTCGCCCCTGCTGCTGCTGGTCTTCGGCGCCAGCGAGCTGGGCCGCGCGGTGTTCAGCTACAACATGCTGGACAAGTCGGTGCGCGACGCCGCGCGCCACCTGTCGCAGCACGGCCCCGGCGACGCGACCATCGCCACCGAGGCACGCTGCCTGGCCGTCTACGGCACCACCGACTGCAGCGGCAGCGTGAAGCCGCCGCCGAAGTCGATCGAGGTCGCGGCGAACACCGAGCCCGTCACGTCCGACGCTTGCGTCAGGGTGAAGCTGCCCAGGACCACGTCCGAGAAACTGCCGTTGGTCGGCGTGACGAACACCGGATCCAGCGTCGACGCAGCGGCGGCGCCACCGATCAGGGCCGCGGCCAGCGCCACGGCGAGAGACTTGAACTTCATGCTGCTCCCATCCCGAAAAACGAGTTGATTCGTGAGGAAGTTTGCACTGCAGCATGCGTTCGTGTCTTGCACAAACCCGCGACTTTTGTTGCGGCGCGTCACAGCGGTAAGAAACAGGGGACACGCTTGTCCCCTGCGTGCCTGAATCAGGCATGCCAGCGTGCGTCGCCGGCGCCCCGACCGGCGCTCAGGCCGCCGTCACCCGCATCGGCTTCTGCATCAGGTCACAGGCCTTGCCCTTCTTGGCGCGCTTGCCGGCGTAACCGGCCAGGGCCACGCCCTTCAGCGGTTCCTCCTTGGCCTTGCCGCCGCGCGCCGTCCCGCTGACCAGGAGCTGATTGGTGAAGGCCGCGACGCTCACCAGCGCGTCCTTGGCGTCCAGGTCGATCAGCGTCAGGCCGCGGCCGCCCTTGGGCTGGTGCTTGAGCTCGTCGATCGCGAAGGTCAGCAGCCGCCCCGCCATCGAGAGGCAGGCCACCTGCACCCCGGCGACTTCGCCGGCAGGCACCACCGCGGGCGGCAGCGGCCGCTCCTCGCCTTCCAGGCTCAGGAAGCCCTTGCCGGCCTTCTGGCGGCCGACCAGGTCGCCGACCTCGGCCACCAGGCCGAAGCCGCCGGTGCCCGCGAGCAGCAGCTTCTGCGTCGCCGCGCCGGCGAAGTAATGGGCGATCTGGCTGCCGGATTCCAGCTCGATCAACGTCGTGATCGGCTGGCCGTCGCCGCGGCCGCCCGGCAGCGCCGAGACCGGCACCGAATAGGCCCGGCCATTGCTGCCCAGCACCACCAGCGGATCGACGCTGCGGCACGGGAACACGCCGTAAAGCGAGTCGCCCGACTTGAAGGCCAGCGCCGCCGGATCGACCTCATGGCCCTTGAGCGCGCGCACCCAGCCCTTCAGGCTGACGACGACCGTCACCGGCTCGTCGACGATGCGCACCTCGGCCACGGCGCGCTTGTCCTCCTGGATCAGCGTGCGGCGCTCGTCGCCGTACTGCTTGGCGTCCGACTCGATCTCCTTGACCACCGTGCGGCGCAGCACCGACGGGTTGGACAGGATTTCCTCGAGCTTGCCGGCCTCCTCGCGCAGGCCCTTGAGTTCCTGCTCGATCTTGATGAACTCCAGGCGCGCCAGCTGGCGCAGCCGGATCTCGAGGATGTCGTCGGCCTGGCGCTCGCTGAGCTTGAAGCGCTCGATGAGCGCCGGCTTGGGCTCGTCGGAGTGACGGATCAGCGCGATGACCTCGTCGATGTGCAGCAGGATCTCGTGCCGGCCTTCCAGGATGTGGATGCGGTCGCGGACCTTGTCCAGGCGGTGCTGCGTGCGGCGCGTCACCGTGTTGAGGCGGAAGCCGATCCACTCGGTCAGGATCTTGCGCAGCGTCTTCTGCACCGGGCGGCCGTCGTCGCCGACCATGGTCAGGTTCAGCGGCGCCGAGGTTTCCAGGCTGGTGTGCGCCAGCAGCGTGTTGATCAGGTCCTGCTGCTCGATGGTGCGGCTCTTGGGCTCCAGCACCAGGCGCACCGGCGCGTCCTTGTTGGATTCGTCGCGGGCCTTGTCCAGCACCGCCAGCACCGAGGCCTTGAGCTGCAGCTGCTCCGGCGTGACCGTCTTCTTGCCGGTCTTGACCTTGGGGTTGGTCAGTTCCTCGATCTCCTCGAGCACCTTGGCCGTGCTGACGCCCTGCGGCAGCTCGGTCACCACCAGCTGCCACTGGCCGCGCGCGAGGTCTTCGATCTTCCAGCGCGCGCGCAGCTTCAAGCTGCCGCGGCCGGTGTTGTAGGCGGCGCGGATCTCCTCGGCCGAGCTGATGAGCTGGCCGCCGCCCGGGTAGTCGGGGCCCTGGATCGCGGCGTAGAGCTCGTCGTCGCCCGCGTCCGGGCGCTTGAGCAGCAGCACCGCCGCTTCCGCCACCTCGCGCAGGTTGTGGCTGGGCACTTCCGTGGCCATGCCCACCGCGATGCCCGACGCGCCGTTCAGCAGCACGAAGGGCAGGCGCGCCGGCAGCTCGCGCGGCTCGTTCTCGGAGCCGTCGTAGTTGGGCTGGAAATCGACCGTGCCCTGGTCGAGCTCGTCCAGCAGCAGCCGCGAGTAGATCGACAGCCGGGCTTCCGTGTAGCGCATCGCCGCGGCGTTGTCGCCGTCGCGGCTGCCGAAGTTGCCCTGCCCGTCCACCAGCGGATAGCGCTGGCTGAAGTCCTGGGCCATGCGCACCATCGCGTCGTAGGCGGCCTGGTCGCCGTGCGGGTGGTACTTGCCCAGCACCTCGCCGACCACGCGGGCGCTCTTGACCGCCTTGGCGCCGGTGGCGCCGGCGAAGCCCAGGCCCAGCCGCTCCATCGTGTAGAGGATGCGGCGCTGCACCGGCTTCTGGCCGTCGCTGTAGGTGGGCAGCGCCCGGCCCTTCACCACCGACAGCGCGTATTCCAGGTAGGCCTGCTGCGCGTACTGCGCCAGCGTCAGCGCGTCGCCCGACGGCGCCTGTCCGCCGCCCGGCTGGCCCGGCGTCTCGAAATCAAAGGTCTCTTGCGTCATCTCTCTCATGCCGGCCTGCGCCGGTCGTTCGAATCTTCTTGGGAAATCCTCGGTCGCCGCGCCCGCTCATTCGAGCGGCGCCGCGACCATCGTCAGTTGCCGGGCCCGGGCGCCGAGGCTTCGCTGCAGCAGCGCCCAGTACAGCTCCAGCACCAGGTGCACATGGGCCTGGGTCTCGTCGATGTCGGGCATCTGCCCGCCGGCCCGCCGCACCGCGCCTTCGCCGGCATTCCAGGCCGCCAGCGCCGCGTCCAGCCGGCCGAAGCGCCGCGTCAGGTCCGCCAGCATGCGCGCGCCGATCATCACGTTGGTCCGCGGCTCCAGCAGGTGCAGCGGCCGCCGCAGTTCCTCCGCGGTGGCGTAGCGCTGGGCCGTGGCCGGCGTGATCTGCATCAGCCCGGACGCGCCGCGCGGCGACACCGCTTCCGGCCGGAAGCCGGACTCGACCGCGATGATGGCCTTCAGCAGTTCAGCATCCACGCCGGTCGCCGCCGCCGCCTCGCGCAGGTAGGGCTGCACCGCCTTGACCTCGGGGGCGATGTCCAGCCAGGTCAGCATACGCTGGCCGTGGTCGGTCTTGCCGGGCACGCGCTGGATGCCGCTGAGCGGCGACATCACTGGCTGGAAGCGGCCGTCGACCTGCGTCGGCGCGAAGTGCGCGATGCCGTCGGCGTCCACGTAGCCCCACAGCTCCGCATGCGCGGGCGTCAGCTTGGCCGCGAAGGCCACGGCGATGCTCAGCGCCAGGCGCTTGCGCAGCCGCACGCCGCGCGTCGTGGGGCCGCGGCCGTGGCTCATGACGGCTCCAGCCCCTGCGCCACGCGCGCCTCGAACTCGCGCTTGAGCAGCGACATCACGATCAGGTCGTCGAAGCCCTCGCCCATCACGCCCTGCGCGTCGGGCAGCGGCTCGGCGCGCACGCATTCGCGCAGCCGGCCCTCCTCGACGTAGCCCTCGCTGCGATACAGCGCCTGGGCCCGCGTATTGCGGCCCTTCACATCCAGCCAGAAGCGGTGCGCGCCCAGCTGCGCGAAGGCCATCTTCTTGAGCAGCCGCACGCACACCCGCCCCACGCCCTGCCCCTTCGGACCGAGCACGATGCGCTTGAGCTCCACCGAGCGGTTGGGATTGCGACAGCCCTGCAGGATCACGAAGCCGGCGCGCTCGGCATCCAGCTCGACGATGAAATGGCGCGCGTCCGGAAAACGGATGGCGCCCTCGTGCTGCGTGCGCTCCCAGGGCGTGATGAAGGGCCGGTTGCCCGCGTCCTGCTCCACGCCGACGACGAAGTCCAGGTCGGACAGCATCGTCGGGCGAAGGGTGACGCGGTGTTCTTGCATCACGGTGCTGGCCATGTCGGCCTCAACGCCCGCCCGGCCGCCCG
>NZ_VOSR01000623.1:0-2669 GCF_007997345.1 Mitsuaria sp. TWR114 | reverse complement strand
CCCGAGCCGGCCGCGCGCGCGCCCCAGAGCAGCAGCGCGGCCAGCCCGAACACGCAGCGGAACCACACGGTCGTGGCCGGGTCCTGCGCCGCCTCTTCGACGAAGACGCCGATGGTGCCGAGCAGCAGGCCGCCGCCGATCATCAGCAGTTGGCCTTCGCGCAACCGCCTGACGGGCGCCCCCGGCCCGGGACTCGCGACAGTCCCGGGCGTCATCGCCGGCGCCATCGCGGACGCCACGGTGGGCATCGCGCTCGGCGTGGAATCGGGCAGGGCCCCGGTGGCGTCGGCACTGGCCGGTGTCACGGCGACGCGGGATGGGACGGATGAAGTCATGCGGCGAGTCTGCGGCTCGACAGACCGGCAGCAAAGCGAATCCTTTTCACGCTTAGCATCACGGATTCGAATGCTCGCCCGGGCGGCGGAGGATGGGATGTCGTCGACCGACCTTCAACTGGACTGGCTGCGCGCCTTCGTCGCCGCGGTGGATGCGGGCTCGCTGACGGCGGCCGGGCAGTGGGTGCATCGCTCGCAGTCGGCGCTCAGCATGCAGATCGCGAAGCTGGAGCGCGCGGTCGGACAGCCCGTGCTGGTGCGCACGCCGCGCCGGCTCGACCTCACGCCCGCGGGCCGCGAGCTGCTCGGCCATGCGCGGCGCCTGATCGCGCAGCACGACGAGGCGGTGCAGGCGCTGCGGCGCGAGACGCTGCACGGGCGGCTCACCATCGGCGTGCCGGAGGACTACGCGGTGCCCTACCTCACGCCGGTGCTGCGCGACTTCGCCGGGCGCCACACCGCGGTGGAACTGACGCTGGTCTGCCAGCAGTCGACGGTGCTGATCCCGCGGCTCGCGCGTGGCGAAGTCGATGTCGCCGTGGTCACGCGCGATCGCGCCGGACGCGGGCAGCCGCTGTTCGAGGAGCCGCTCGCGTGGTTCGGCGCTCCGCGTTTCGAGGCCTGGCGCCAGACGCCGCTGCCAGTGGCCGTCTACGAATCGGGCAGCCTCGCGCGCAAGGCGGCCCTGGCGGCGCTGGCCGCGTTGAAGCGGCCCTACCGCATCGTCTGCGACAGCGCGAGCCCCGCCGGCATGCTGGCGGCGGTCGAAAGCGGTCTGGCGATCGCGCTGTTCACGCGCTGCAGCGTGCCGGACGGCATGGAGCTGCTGGACGAGCGCCATGGCATGCCGCCGGCCACCTCGCTGCCGGCGATGTCGGTGGTGCTGATGCGGAGCAAGGCCTCGGCCGGGTCGGCGGCGGCGGACGCCTTCGCGGGCCAGGTCTTGCGCACGCTGGCGCGCAGCCGCAGCGGCTCGACTATGCTGCGCCGATGATGCTGCTCCGCGGGCTGCGGCCGCTCCTCCTCCTGCTGCTGGCCGGCGTCGCGCTGGCGACCGGGACTCACGCCTGGGCCGCCGAGCCGCTGAGGATCGGCTCGAAGCGCTTCACCGAAAGCTACATCCTGGCCGAGATCCTCGCGCAGACGGCGCGGGCCGGGGACCCCGCCGCCGCGGTCGAGCTGAAGCAGGGGCTGGGCAACACGGCCATCGTCCATGCGGCGCTCAAGGCCGGCAGCATCGATGTCTACGCCGAATACCTCGGCACGATCGAGCGGGAGATCCTCGGTCACGCGACGACCGGCGCGCCGCTGGCGCAGCTGCAGGCCGAGCTGCGGCCGCTGGGGTTGGCGATCGACGTGCCGCTGGGCTTCAACAACGGCTACGCGCTGGCGATGCGGTCGGCACGGGCGCGTGCGCTCGGGCTCACGGCGGTGTCGCAGCTGAAGGGGCAGCCGGCGCTGCGGCTGGGGCTCAGCAACGAGTTCCTGGGGCGTGCCGACGGCTGGCCGGGGCTCTCGCGGCGCTATGCGTTGCCGCAGACGCCGACCGGACTCGATCACGGGCTGGCGTACCGCGCGCTCGCCGACGACCAGATCGATGTCACCGACGTCTACACGACCGATGCGCAGATCGCGGCGCTCGACCTGACGGTGCTCGCCGACGATGCCGGTTTCTTCCCTCGCTACGACGCCGTGCTGCTGTATCGCGTCGACCTGCCGCGCCGGCATCCGCGCGCCTGGGCGGCGCTGCAGACGCTGCGCGGGCGCATCGACGAGGCCGCGATGATCGCGATGAACGCGCAAGCGGAGATCCAGCGGCAGCCGTTCGACGCGATCGCGCGAGATTTCCTCGCCAAGCCACGCAGTCACACAGTCGGTACGCCTGCCGCCGCGTCGGCATCAGCATCAGCATCGGGAGCGGCACCCACGTCGGCATCCACACCCGTAGCGGCACCAACACCCGCATCGCCCTCGGCATCGGGAACGGCATCGGGATCGGCATTGGCGTCGGCATCGGCGCCCACGCCCGCATCGGCGTCCTCGCCTAGGCTCGAGCCGGGCGTCGCGCGCTCGACGTCCGGCCTGTGGGCTCGCATCGCGGGGCCTGACCTCGGCCGGCTCACCGCGCAGCATCTGACGCTGGTGCTGGGCGCCGTCGGGCTGGCCGCGCTGGTCGGCGTGCCGCTCGCCGTCGCGCTGCATCCATGGCCGCGCTGGCGCGAGGCGCTGCTGGCCGCCTGCGCGCTGCTGCAGACGGTGCCGTCGCTGGCGATGCTCGCGCTGCTGATCTGGGCGATGGACCGGATCGGCCCGGTGCCGGCGCTGGTCGCGCTG
>NZ_VOSR01000622.1:0-1092 GCF_007997345.1 Mitsuaria sp. TWR114 | reverse complement strand
GCCGCGGCCGATCTCGTCCAGCGCCTCCACGACCAGCTTGATCGGCCGCGAGAACCAGTTGGCGACGAAGAACATCGCGATCGCCACCGCCAGCACCGTCGTCACCGCCAGCACCGCCATCAGCGTGCGCGACAGCCGCGCCACGCTCTCCAGCGGGCGCTCCGGCAGGCCCAGCGCGACGCGGCCCACGGTCTTGTCCTGGAAGGTGATCGGCGAGTCGAAGCCCAGCACCGCCGCCCCGCCCGCGGCGTGATACCGCGTGCGCCTGACGCCGCCCTGCTCGCCCAGCAGCTCGCCGGGCGGCGCCTGGTAGGGCTTGCCGACCGCGTCGGGCTGGCTGGACGCCGCCACCACGCCGGCGCGATCGATCACGGTGACGCTCTCGAAGTCGCGCGTCTTCATGATCTCCTGCAGCGACACGTCCACCGACACCCAGTCCTCGCCCAGCGCGGCGGTGGCGTTCTGCGCGGCGATGAAGCGCGACAGCGCGGTGCCGTAGTCGGCCACCTGCTGCATCAGCGCGGCGTTCTGGCGCTGGCTGATGATGGAGCCGCTGACCGCCATCACGATGGCGACGATGCCGGCCATCATCGCGGCCCACTTCACCCGCAGCGGGATCAGCTTGGAGCGGTTCTTGTTGCGCGCTTCCTCGTCGATCTCGTTGAGCACCTTGACCAGCGCGTCAGCGAGTTCGGCGCCGGTCTGGAAGCGGTTGTCGGGCGCCTTGGCCAGGCAGCGGTCGACGACCCGGCGCAGCGACGCGGGAATCTCGGGCCGCAGCTTGTTCAGCGGGGTCGGGTCGTCCTTGGCGATCTTGAGCGCCAGGTTGACCACGCTGTCGCCGGTGAACGGGCGCACGCCGGTGAGCATCTGGTACAGCACGATGCCGACCGAGAACAGGTCCGAGCGGCCGTCGATCTTCTCGCCGTTCATCTGCTCGGGCGCCATGTACTGCGGCGTGCCCAGCACGTCGCCGACGCGGGTGCGCTGCTCCCCCTTCGTCGACTCCATGTGGGCGATGCCGAAGTCCATCACCTTGATGTCCAGCGTGCCGCGCACCCGGGCGATGTTGCCCGGCTTGATGTCGCGGTG
>NZ_VOSR01000621.1:0-3706 GCF_007997345.1 Mitsuaria sp. TWR114 | reverse complement strand
GCTGCCCGACGCGACGCCGGAGCAGCCGTGGATCCGCTGGCCGGCCGGCTGGCTGTCGGGCCTGGGCACGCCCTGGAACACGCTGGCGCCGGACGGCGTCATCGCCATCAGCGCGCAGGGCTTCGTCTTCGAGGGGCGCGGGGCCGCGGTCAACGTGAGCGGCGTGGCCCAGGTCGAGCTGCGCGACTTCTCCTCGCGTCTGGCGCAGGTGGCGCCGCTGGGCAGCTACCGGATGGGGCTGGTGGGCGGCGGGCAGACGCCGCAGCTGATCCTCACGACGATCCAGGGCCCGCTGCAACTGAGCGGCCAGGGCAGCCTGGGCGCGAAGCGGGCGCAGTTCCGGGGCGAGGCGACGGCCGCCCCGGGCAGCGAGGCCGCCTTGGCCAATTTGTTGAACATCATCGGGCGCCGCGAGGGCGCGCGCTCGATCATCTCGGTGGGATGAGCATGAACAAGCACATGATGCGACCGACGGCGCTGGGCATGGCGATCAGCCTGATCGCGGGCAGCCTGCCCCTGCAGGCCGGCGCACAGTCGAATCAGCAGCAGAACCGCCGACAGCCGGCCGTGCGCGCGAGCACGCCGGTCACGCTGAACTTCGTCAACACCGACATCGAGGCCGTCTCGCGCGCGATGTCCGCCGCGCTGGGCAAGCCGATCCTGGTCGATCCCCGGGTCAAGGGCACGATGACGCTGACCGCCGAGCAGCCGGTGCCGGTGCAGGAGGCCTACCTGAGCTACCTGGCGGCGCTGCGCGGCATGGGCTTCTCGATGGTCGAGTCCGGCGGGCTGCTCAAGCTCGTGCCCGAGGCCGAGGCCAAGCTGCAGACCGGCGCGGTGACCATCGCCGGCGAGTCGCGCGCCCGCGGCGACCAGGTCATGACGCAGATCTTCAAGCTCAACCACGAGAACGCCAACAACCTCGTGGCGGTGCTGCGTCCGCTGATCACGCCCAACAACACGATCAACGCCAACCCGGGCAACAACAGCCTGGTGATCACCGATTACGCCGAGAACCTGCAGCGCATCAGCCGCATCGTCGCGGCGCTGGACCAGCCCTCCAACACCGACATCGAGGTGATCCCGCTGCGCAACGCGGTGGCCTCGGACATCGTGCAGCTGGTGCAGCGGCTCTCCGACGGCGTCGGCGGCGCGCAGGGCGTGGTGACGCCGCAGGGCGCGGCCGGCGGCGGCAGCAGCAGCGTCATGGCCGATCCGCGCAGCAACGCGCTGATCGTGCGCGCGTCCAACCCGGCCAAGCTGATGCAGCTGCGCGCGATGATCGCCAAGCTCGACCAGCCCAGCACCGACACCGGCGGCAGCATCCGGGTGATCTACCTGAAGAACGCCGACGCGGTGCGCCTGGCCACGGTGCTGCGCGCGGCCTACACGAACAATGCCGGCCCGGGCGCGGGCGGCGGATCGAACAGCAACTCGGGCAGTGGCACCGGCAGCTTCGCCGGTGCGCAGACCGGCAGCGCCGGCACCAGCGGCGGCTTCGCGGGCAACAGCTCGTCCTTCGGCGGCAGCTCGACGAGCTCCGGCAGCAGCGGCTCCTCGGGCAGCGGCAGCGCGTCGACGCAGGTCAGCCAGACGGCGCAGGTCAACACCGGCGGCTTCGTGCAGGCGGACCCGGCGACCAACTCGCTGATCATCACGGCGCCCGAGCCGATGTACCGCCAGATCCGCGCCGTCGTCGAGCAGCTCGACACGCGCCGCGCGCAGATCTACGTCGAGGCGCTGATCGTCAAGGTCGACGCCTCCAAGGCCGGCCAGTTCGGCGTGCAGTTCCAGCAGCTCTTCGGCGAAGGCGCGATCGGCACCAACTTCGGCGCCGGCTACGCCAACATCCTCAACCTGACCGCGGCCACCGCCGGCGGCACCTCGGGCGTCAGCACCGCGATCCAGAGCGGCCAGATCCCGACCGGCCTGAACGTGGGCATCATCAAGAAGGTCGGCAGCCTCTACACGCTGGGCGCCATCGCCAACGTGCTGGGGTCGGTCAGCGGCACCAACGTGCTGTCGACGCCGTCGATGATCGTCCAGGACAACGAGGAAGCCGACCTGCTGATCGGTAGCAACGTGCCGGTGCTGACCGGCAACTCGACGACCACCTCGGGCACCACCACCAGTCCCTTCCAGACCTTCGAGCGCCGCGACGTCGGCCTGCGGCTGAAGGTGCGCGCGACCGTCGGCGAGAACGGCACGGTGCGCATGAAGGTCTACCAGGAGAATTCCAGCGTCGTCGCCTCGGCCAACTCGGCCACCCAGGGCCCGACCTTCGACAAGAGCGCGGTGGAGACCTCGGTGACGCTGGAGGACGGCCAGGTGCTGGTGCTGGGCGGCCTGCTCAAGGACGAGTACGTCGACGGCGAGGACAAGGTGCCGGGCCTGGGCGACATCCCGCTGCTGGGCAACCTGTTCAAGAACCAGACCCGCAAGCGGACCAAGTCCAACCAGATGATCTTCCTGCGGCCGGTGCTGCTGCGCACGCCGGAGAGCGCGCTGGCGCTGACGATGGACCGCTACGACGCGATCCGCGCCTACCAGCAGGAGTCGCAGCCCAAGGCGTCCATGGTGCTGCCCGACACCGGCGCGCCGATCCTGCCGGAGAAGCCGGCCTCGGCGCCGGGATCGACGCCGCCGGCCCAGCTGCCGCTGCCGGTCTATCCGGCCTCGTCGCCGGTGCCGGGCCCGGCCGCGCCGGCCAGCGCGCCGCAGGGCCGCTGAGCCGGGAGCCGCCATGGCCAGCCGCCATCCCCTTCCCTACGCCGTCGCGAAGTCGCAGCAGGTGCTGCTCGAGGACGACGGCCAGCAGCGCACCCTGTGGGCCACGCCGGCGCTGTCGCTGCCGGTGCTGTCGGAACTGCAGCGCGTGTACGCGCCCTCGCGCATCGAATGCCTGAGCGTGGCCGAGCTGTCGCAGCGCGTCCAGGCGGCCTACGCGGGCGGCGAGGACAGCGCCGCGCTGGTGGTGGGCGAGGTCGAGAGCGCCGTCGACCTGTCGCGCCTGATGCAGGACCTGCCGGCGGTCGAGGACCTGCTCGAGACCGCCGACGACGCGCCCATCATCCGCATGCTCAATGCGCTGCTGACGCAGGCCGCCAACAACGGCGCCAGCGACATCCACATCGAGCCCTACGAGCGCGAGAGCTCGGTGCGCTTCCGCGTCGACGGCACGCTGCGCGAGGTGGTGCGCCCGAACCGCGCGCTGCATGCGGCGCTGATCTCGCGGCTGAAGATCATGGCGGAGCTCGACATCGCCGAGAAGCGCCTGCCGCAGGACGGCCGCATCTCGCTGCGCATCGGCGGCCGCGCGATCGACGTGCGGGTGAGCACGCTGCCGTCGGCGCACGGCGAGCGCGCGGTGCTGCGCCTGCTGGACAAGTCGGAGTCGCGCTTCACGCTGGCGGCGCTGGGCATGGACGGCGAGCGGCTGGAGCGCTTCCAGCGCCTGGCGCAGCAGCCGCACGGCATCGTGCTCGTCACCGGCCCGACGGGCTCGGGCAAGACGACGACGCTGTACGCGGCGCTGCAGACGGTGGACACCTCGACGACCAACGTGCTGACCGTCGAGGACCCGATCGAATACGAGTTGCCCGGCATCGGCCAGACGCAGGTCAACGCGCGCATCGACCTGACCTTCGCCAAGGCGCTGCGGGCCATCCTGCGCCAGGACCCGGACGTGATCATGATCGGCGAGATC
>NZ_VOSR01000620.1:0-3557 GCF_007997345.1 Mitsuaria sp. TWR114 | reverse complement strand
TGCAGGTTGGTCTTGTTGACCCAGACCACGCCGGTGTCGCGGAACTTGCTCCCCGGGGAGGCGCGTCCATCGCGTTCCATGCGCTGCGCCCGGCCCTCGGCATCGCCGCCGATGCGCGGCGCCCAGCGCTTGACCTGGCCGCGCTGCGGCGTGCGCAGGCTCAGCTGCGTGAAGCTGTTGATCGCCGCGTGGCGGGTGAAGTAGCGCTCCAGCACGCTCGCGAACAGATAGGCGCTGTGGCCCTGGAAGGCCAGCTCGTCGAGTTCCAGCGTGATCTCGGTGCCCGCGCCGAAGCTCAGCGGCCCGGTGAACGGCAGGCGCCGCACGACCGGCTGGCATCGACGCCACGGACGCCCTCCACCTGGCGCAGCCAGGCCGGATCGCTCGGCGGGCCGTACAGCGCGAGCAGGCGGCGCAGCGTCGCCGCGGCCTGCGCGGGCGGCTCGTCGGCCCAGGGCAGTTGCTGCTGCGTCAGCAGGCCCACCAGGCTCCAGCCCGCCTCGCCCACCGGCTGGCGGTTGACCGGCCGCGTCGGGCCATGCACCGCCTCGACCTTGAGCACTGGCCCCGCCGCGTCCAGCCGCCAGGCGCCGGCACCGTTGTGCGGCAGCAGCATCGGCAGGTCGCGGTTGGTGACCAGCGCCGAGACCGACAGCTGGCGGATGTCCTCGCGATAAGGCGCGTGGCGCGGGTCGACCAGCGACAGGAAGACCTCGTCGCCGATGTAGCCGGTGCGCGGGCCCTGCTCCTTCTGGCGCGTCGACAGCAGGCGCGGCTCGCGCCGCACCGTGTAGAAGCCGGGCGCCTCGGGCGGCGCCTGGTGGTAGGTCGCGTACAGCGGCTCGAAGCCCTGCTGGCCCAGCGCCCCGGCCCCGTAGCCGGTCACCGACTGCAGGCTGTGGATCTCGTAGTCCATCGGCCGGGTGCGGTCCGGGACGACGTGGTATTCCCAGCTGCCGGTGCCGAGCTGGATGCGGTCCAGCCGCTTGGGGAACAGGTTGATCGCCGGCGTGCAGTGCAGCGAGACGCTGTCCACGTCGACCATCGCCTCCAGCGCGCCGTCGCCGCGGCTGAAGAACAGCACGATCTCGAAGCTCGTGCCCTCCACGCGCGCCAGGCGCTCGGCGAGCTGGTCGATCTCGAGGAACAGGAAGCGCCGCGGCATCGCGGCCAACTCCTGCATCAGCCGGCATCCGGAGAAGTTGCGGTGCGTCTCCGGCAGCAGCGCCTCGTCCGGCGCGAAGCCCAGCGGGCGGATGCTGGCCGCGGACCGCCACTGCGCCGGCACCGCCGGGGCGTCGATGCCCTCGCCGGTGACGAAGCTGCCCAGCGGGGCGCCCAGCGCCAACTCGTGCAGGCGGTAGGCGACCTCGTCCGGCGCGCTCAGGTAGAGCGCGAGCCGGTCCAGCCCCAGCTGGCGCACCGGAATGCCGCCGCCGGTCTTGAGCCGCAGCCGCAGCCCGCCACGACTGCCGGCGGCATCGGGCAGGCGCGACATCGGCAGGTCGGGCGCGTGGCTGAAGTACTGGACGTCGTCCAGCGTCAGCGGCCACAGCGTCACGTCATGGGCGGTGCGGAACTCGCAGCGGGTGTCCTGGCCGCGCGGCACGCCGGACTGCAGCACGCTGCCCCGCGGCACCGGGTGGCCCTTGGAGAGGTTGGGGTCGGTCGGATCGACGCCGAAGCGCGCGATCATCATCGACGGCACCGGCGCCAGGAAGTTGGGGTAGATCGACTCCAGCAGGTGGGCGATCAGGCGCGGATGCTCGGCGTCGAGCTTGAGCTGCACCCGCGCCGACAGGAAAGCGAAACCCTCCAGCAGCCGCTCGACATAGGGGTCGGCGACCTCCGCATCCTCCAGGCCCAGGCGCGCGGCGATCTTGGGGAAGTCGCGCGCGAACTCGGCGCCGACCTCGCGCAGGTGGGCGAGCTCGTCGTTGTACAGGCGCAGCAGCCGGGGATCCATCGCGCGTCCTCAGCCCTCGCGCACCTCGACCTGCCCCGCCTCGAGGTCCATCTGCGTGCGCAGCAGGATCTCCAGCGGCACCGGCTGCGACCAGAGGTGGCCGCGGATGTCGAACTCGATCACGTTGTGGGTGTCCATGACGCTCTGCGTCTCGATCGCGCGGACCTCGAGCGTGTCGGGCAGGATGCGCGGCTCGAAGCGCAGGATGGCCTGGCGGATCTGCTTCTCCAGCAGGTGCACGTCGATGCGCGAGGCCAGCTGCCCCGACAGCGCCGGCAGGCCGAAGTTCAGCACGCTGTCGCCGACCCGCGCATACGGGTCGCAGGCCTTGCCCAGCGGCTGGATGGCGTTGAACAGCCAGCCCAGGTCGCGCAGCACCGCCTGGCGCAGCTGCGACTTGGTCATGACGCGGCGCTCCTCCGCCTCGACGCGGTGGAAGGGATCGTCGTCGGTGAGGCGGTCCAGCAGGGCCGGCTGCAGGCGATCGCGGGTGATCTGGGTCATGGCTCGCGCGGCGCGGATCCGCTCACTTCGCGGCGCCGGTGTCCAGGCGCCAGAAGACGACCTCGGCGAACTTGCCGTCGTTGGCCCAGGGGTCCCAGATCGTCTTGTCGCCCTTGCTCTTGGCGCCGGCCCAGCCGCCCAGCGAGGTCGACATCGCCAGCGGATACATGCCGCGGGCGCGCATGGTCTGGGACTTGCCGCCCGAGGTGTAGGCATACCCGCCGGCCGGCTTGGCCGCGCCGGGATAGACGACGATCACGTGGCCGTTGGGCTGCGTCACCAGGCCGCCGACGATCAGCTCGCCGCGACTGGCGCGCTCGGCCAGCTCGGACACCGGCGTCTCCTTCCAGCGCTTGTCGGCCTTCAGGAAGGCGACCAGCGAATTGGCGGTGCGGTACTCCTGGTCCGGGATGTAGCGCTTGATGACGTGCCACACGGCGTGGCTGCAGGAGCCGGGGTACTTTTCGTAGGCCTCGTCGGCGACCTGCTTGAGCTGGGCGGCGGTGACGGGTTCGGTGGCGGAGGGATTCAGGATGTCGGGCATGGGAAGTCCGCGGACGCCTTGGCGCCCGCTGCGCGGTAACGGTGTTCGGCCGCGTCCCAACGCAGCGCCGGCAGCGCGTAATCGCCGCCGACGGCCGGGTTGCTGACCTGGACGCGGATTTCCTGCGGCACGCCGTCACGCCACAGGCCGTGGCGCAGCGTCAATGTCCGCGGTTGATCGAAGGGGAACAGCTCGGGCAGCCCGCCGACGCAGCGGAACTCGCGGTCGACCAGCATCGGTTTGGGGAAGTCCTCCCACGGCGCGTCAGCGGCGCGGGTGGCGTAATAGGTCTCGGCGAAGACCGAGATCAGCGCCACGCGCGGCGTGAACTGCAGGCACCACACGGCCAGCCCCGCCTGCGCCTCCGGACAGATCCCCCAGGGATGGTCTGGCGGCGCGGCCGGATCAGCGGACGGCGCCGGCGGACGAGGCGGCAGGATCAGGGCGACCCACAACATCGGTCAGCTCCGGGAACAGGGCGAGCGGCTGCGGCGCGCGCGGGGATTCGGACAAGGCGGCGGCGGACGCTGCGGCGGGCGCGGC
>NZ_VOSR01000062.1:0-3736 GCF_007997345.1 Mitsuaria sp. TWR114 | reverse complement strand
CGCCAGCGCCTCGCGCTGGGCCTCGGGCGGCCAGCCGGACCGCCTGCCGCTGGTCGAGGCCGACCGCACGCCGCCGCGGCGGCCGCGCGACGTGTTCGTGTTCTTCATCAGCGGCGCCAAGGAACGCGCGCCCGCCGCGGCGATGGCGCTGATCGACCGCCTGACCTGAGCATCCCTTCCGGAGCTTCGTCCGGGCGCCACGGCTTGACGCCACCTTGACGCCTCGGGCCCGCGATGTAGGGGGACGGGCGCCGGTCCCGGATCACTACACTCGCTCGTCATGGCGTCCATCCACATCCCCACGCTGATGTTGGCGCTGCTGAGCGGCTTCGCGATGCTCGGCGTGCAGCTGTGGGCGGCGCAGCGCAGCCGGCTGCGCTACCTGGATCTGGCGGTGTGGACCTGGGGCTCGTGGACGCTGCTGGCCGGCTTCGCGATGCTGACGGCCCGGCTGGTGGTGCCGGTGTGGGTGTCGGCGCTGCTGGGCAACGGCCTGATCGCGCTGGGCATCGTGTTCTACAACGAGGCCATCCATCGCCACGTGCTGGGTCGCTCGCTGCCGCGCTGGATGTGGTGGAGCGCCCCGTTGGTGGCGTGGACGCTCACGGCCTGGATGCTGACCTGGCCGCTGGCGCTGCGCACCAGTGCGATCTCGCTGGTCTTCGCGCTGCTGCTGTGTCCGGCCATCCTCGTGCTGCTGGGGCCGGGCTGGCGCGGCGAGTCGTCGCTGCGCGCCGTCGGCCTGACGCTGGTCGCCGCGGCGGCCAGCCTGCTGCTGCGCAGCGTGCATGCGCTGACCAATCCGGAGGAGTACCGCGACCTGATGCAGAGCAGCCTGGGCCAGGGCCTGACCTTCCTGTTCAGCTTCATCTGCCTGATCGGCGCGGGCTTCGGTTTCGTGCTGGCCAACTTCGAGCGCATCGCGCGTCGCATGGAGGAGATGGCCTCCACCGACGGCCTCACCGGCTGCCTGAACCGGATGACGGCGGATGCGCTGCTGCGGCATGAGCTGGAGCGCGGTCGACGCGAAGGCACGCCGCTGGCCTTCGTGCTGCTGGACCTGGACCACTTCAAGGACGTCAACGACTGCCACGGCCACCATGCGGGCGACGATGCGCTGCGCGCCTTCGCGGCGGAGGTGCGCGCCCGGCTGCGCGCGTCGGACGTGGTGGGGCGCTGGGGCGGGGAGGAGTTCGGGCTGATCCTGCCGGCCACCGACGGACCGGGCGCGGCGCGCTTGGTGGAACAGATCCGCGAGGCGGTGGCGACGCTGCGGCTGTGCGACGGCGAGGGCCACGACTTCGCCCTGACCGTCTCCGCCGGCATCGCGGTGGCGGCGCCCGGCGGCAGTTGACCGCCGACCAGCTGTTCATGCGCGCCGACCGCGCGCTCTATCGCGCCAAGGACGGTGGCCGCAACAACGTGCAGCTGCACGACAGCGGCTGGGAGCTCGGCATGGAGAGCCCGGCGGCCTGAGGTTCAGCGGCGCTCGTACTTCCAGTTGCGGCGCTTGCCTTCCGCCATCCACGCGATGGCTTGCGCCAGGCGCTTCTCGCGGGTGGCGGCGTGCTTCGCCTCGACGATCCACTCGATGTATTCGCGCTGCTGGCTGGGCGGGAAGGCCTCGAAGGTCGCTCGCGCCGCCGCGTTGGCCTGGAGCGCCGCGCCCAGGTCGTCCGGCGTCGCCAGCGGTGGCCGGGGCGCGGCGGCTTTGGCGGGACGGGCCTTCACGCCGTCCTCGATGAGGCGCATCGCGCGCTGCAGGACGGCCTGCTGCTCCGCCGGGGCCGGCAGGTCCTGGAGCGAGGCGACGCGGCCAAGGTCGCCCATGGCGCCGTCCTTCGCATGCGCCGCGCCGACGGCGGCCGCCCCGTGCCAGAAGCCGATCGAGCAATGCGCCTTGAAGGCGGCCATGCCGGTCAGGATGCGGTCGCGGTAGGTGAAGTTGGGGAAGCCCCACTTGATCGTCTCGACGACCTCGGGGCAGTGGGCATGCACGGTCGCGCGCCAGTGCCGCAGGATCTCCTGCGCGAAGGGAGCGGCGCGCTCGATGTAGGCGTCGACGCGGGGATCGAGGGTGGGCATGGCGTCGCAGCCTAACGCGTCCACGGGCGGTCGACCATCGTGGTCTATGCTCGGTCCCCATGCGCGCTAAGCCCTCGAACTCCCTTCTTGCCCGCCTGCCGGCGGCCCTGCCGATCTGGACGCTGCTCGCGCCGCTGGCGGCGATCCTCGCGCTGCTGGGGCTGACGGCCGGCGGCAATTCGACGCTGGTGCTGGCGGTGGTCAGCGTCCTGCTGATCGGCGCGGTGCTCGCGGCGGTGCATCACGCGGAGGTGGTCGCGCACCGGGTGGGCGAGCCCTATGGCTCGCTGGTGCTGGCGGTCGCGGTGACCATCATCGAGGTGGCGCTGATCGTGTCGCTGATGCTTGCCGGGGGCGAGTCCACCAACACGCTGGCGCGGGACACGGTGTTCTCCGCGATCATGATCGTCTGCAACGGCGTGCTGGGCCTGTGCATCCTGGTCGGCGGCTGGAAACACCAGGAGCTGGCCTTCCGCGTCGAGGGCACGAGCCCGACGCTGGCGGTCCTGGCGGCGCTGTCGGTGCTGACGCTGGTACTGCCGGCCTTCACGACGAGTTCAGCGGGTCCGACCTTCACCACTGCGCAGCTGCTGTTCGCGGGCGGCGTGTCGCTGGTGCTGTATGGCGCCTTCGTGTTCGTGCAGGCGGTGCGGCATCGCGACTACTTCCTGCCGGTGGCCGGCGTCGACGATCAGGACACGCATGCCGAGCCGCCGAGCTGGCGCGTGGCCGGGCTGAGCCTGGCGCTGCTGCTGGTGTGCCTGGTGGGCGTGGTCGGCCTGGCCAAGCTGCTGGCGCCGACGATCGAGCGCGGCGTGCATGCGATCGGCGCGCCGCCGTCGCTGGTGGGCGTGATCGTGGCGATGCTGGTGCTGCTGCCGGAGACGGTCGCGGCGGTGCGCGCGGCGCTGCACAACCGGCTTCAAACCAGCCTGAACCTCGCGCTGGGATCGGGCCTGGCGAGCATCGGGCTGACGATCCCGACGGTGGCGGTGCTGTCGCCGCTGTTCCCGCATTCGCTGGTGCTGGGGCTCACGCCGCTGAGCATGGTGCTGCTGTTCCTCACCTTCATCGTCGGCGGCCTCACGCTGGGCGGCGGACGCGCCACGGTGCTGCAAGGCGCCGTGCACATGGTGGTGTTCGTCGTGTTCCTGTTCCTGGCGGTCGTGCCCTGAGGCTTCACGGTCGATGAGCCGGGCCGCCCGAGCGCGGTCCATGGCCCACCGGACGGGTCGATGCTTCGCCGTTGCGCCAGCCCGGCCCCAGCGACCTACGCCGCCAGCCTGAACGCGCTCACCAGCGCGTTCAGCTGCTCCGCCTGAGAGCGCAGGCTGCCCGCCGCGGCGGCGGACTCCTCGACGAGCGCGGCGTTCTGCTGCGTCATCTCGTCCAGCCGCTGCACGGCGACGTTGACTTGGCCGATGCCGTCCTTCTGCTCGGCGGCCGCCGTGGCGATTTCGCCGACGATGTCAGCCACGCGGCGCACGCCCTGCACGATCTCGCCCATCGTCGTGCCGGCGTCCTGCACCAGCCGCGTGCCGGCGTCCACGCGCGAGACGCTCTCGCCGATCAACGCCTTGATCTCCTTGGCCGCGCCGGCCGAGCGCTGCGCCAGCGCCCGCACCTCGCCGGCCACCACCGCGAAGCCGCG
>NZ_VOSR01000619.1:0-1187 GCF_007997345.1 Mitsuaria sp. TWR114 | reverse complement strand
GCACCGCCTGGCGCAGCTGCTGCCGCGCGCTGGCCAGCGTGTCGGGATCCAGGCGCGGATTGCTCATCCGCTCGGCCTCGGCCCACAGCACGCGCTCGAGCTGCGGCGCGGGCACCACCGTCTGCAGCGCGGCGAAGTCCTCGTCGATCTCGATGCGGGTGCGCCCGCCGGCGCTGGCGATCAGGCGGTGGAACTGGCCCGGCTCCAGGTAGCGGCTGGCGCCGGCGATCAGCCGCAGCACCAGGTGCGACAGCCCGCTGCGGCCGGTGGGGTCGTCGCGGCCGCCACAGCGATAGACGACGCGCACCGCGACCTGCGAGCCCGGGACCGGGCGCGCCAGCCAGAGCAGACCGTTGGGCAGCCGTTGCGGCTCGAGGGGCGGGGCACTCATGGCCGGCATCCTAGCTGCCAATCCGCTGTCAGCAGCCGGTCCGCATCATCGGCGCGACATCGTCCTGACGGGCGGCCCACCCGAATCGGGGGCGCCCGGGCGGCGATCCGGGGCATGGGCCGCGCCGCTGCCCCGCCCAACGGGGACAAGCGCCCCGCTTTCATCGTCACTCCACGGAGGGCTTGCCATGAGCGCCATCAACTTCGCCTACACGATCGTCTACGTCGAGGACGTGGGCGCGTCGCTGGACTTCTTCGAACGGGCATTCGGCCTGACGCGCCGTTTCCTGCACGAGTCCGGCGCCTATGGCGAGCTCGAGACCGGCGCCACCACCCTGTCCTTCGCGCGCCACGACATCGCGCGCGGCAACCTCGGCCAGGACTACCGCAAGGCCGCGGACGGCGCGCCGCTGGGGATGGAGATCGGGCTGTCCACGCCGGACGTGCCCGCCGCCTACGCGCGTGCCCTGGGCGCCGGCGCGCAAGGCCTGACCCCGCCGATGACCAAGCCCTGGGGCCAGGTGGTCGCCTACCTGCGCTGCCCCGACGGCACCCTGGTCGAGATCTGCACCCCGATCTGACCGGCGCCTAGGCGTCGTCCCGCGCGCCGGGCCGGGGCTCCACGACGATGCGCGCATGGCGCTGGAAGGTGAAGTACGCCCAGGCCCAGTCCGCGAAGACGCGGACCCGGTTGCGGAAGCCGATCAGGAAATAGACGTGCACGAACAGCCAGAACAGCCACGCGGAGAACCCGCTGAACTGGATCGTCCCCAGGTCGGCGACCGCCGCCTTGCGGC
>NZ_VOSR01000618.1:0-10420 GCF_007997345.1 Mitsuaria sp. TWR114 | reverse complement strand
GCCCGGGTGGTGGAAACCGCCAAGGCCATCAATATCCCGAACGACCAGCGCCTGTTGCTGGTGGAACCGCAGGAATTCGTCATCGACGGCCACGAGGTCAAGGAGCCGATCGGCATGAGCGGCGGCCGGCTGGAGGTCAAGGTCCATATCGTGACCGGCGCCCAGAGCGCGGCGGAAAACATCGTCAAGTGCGTCCGCCGCTGCGGGCTGGAGGTCGAGCAGCTCGTACTGAACCCGAGCGCCTCCAGTTTGGCTGCACTCACTTCCGACGAGCGGGACCTGGGCGTGGCGCTGGTCGACATCGGCGCCGGTACCACCGACGTGGCGATCTTCACCGGCGGCTCGATCCGCCATACCGCGGTGATTCCGATTGCCGGCGACCTGATTACCAGCGATATCGCGATGGCGCTGCGCACCCCGACCAAGGATGCGGAGGAAATCAAGGTCGAGCATGGCGTGGCCAAGCAATTGCTGGCCGATCCCGCCGACCAGGTCGAAGTCCCGGGTTTGGGCGATCGGGCGCCGCGCATGCTGTCCAAACAGGCACTGGCCGGGGTGATCGAACCGCGCGTGGAGGAAATCTTCTCCCTCGTGCATCAGGTCATCCGGGATTCCGGCTACGAGGAACTGCTGTCCTCGGGCATCGTGCTGTCGGGCGGTTCATCGGTCATGCCGGGCATGGTCGAACTGGCCGAGGACATTTTCCTGAAACCGGTGCGTCGCGGGAATCCGACTTACGGCGGCGCGCTGTTCGACATGGTTGCCAATCCCCGTTCGGCGACCGTGATGGGTTTGTTGGAGGAAGCGCGGCTCTCGCGCACACGGGGATTCAAGGCGGCGCAGCAGGCGGGTTCGGTGAAGACCCTGTTCGGCCGCGCGAAAGATTGGTTCCTGGGAAATTTCTAAGAAGCCGGAACTCATCGGCTCACGCTTTCTTTACGACGTTCGAGGGTTTTGCCCCCTAAAAAAGGGCCGATCCCACTTCTATTTTGCTGATGGCAACTGCACAATATGGACAGGAGGTTTGATATGGCGATCGAGATGATCGAAGAGTTTGATCAGGGCACCCAGATCAAGGTGATCGGCGTGGGCGGCGGCGGCGGCAACGCGGTCGAGCACATGATCAGCCAAGGTGTCCAGGGCGTGGAATTCATCGTGGCCAACACGGATGCCCAAGCCCTGAATCGCTCCAAGGCCGATCAACTCCTGCAACTGGGCCATACCGGCTTGGGCGCCGGCGCGAAACCCGAGGTCGGCAAATCGGCCGCCGAGGAAGCGGAAGCCCGCATCCGCGAATCCATCACCGGCGCGCACATGCTGTTCATCACCGCCGGCATGGGCGGCGGCACCGGCACCGGCGCGGCGCCGGTGATCGCGCGCGTGGCCAAGGAGATGGGCATCCTGACCGTCGGCGTGGTCACCAAGCCGTTCGAGTTCGAAGGCAACCGCCGTGGCAAGGCCGCGGACCTGGGCCTGCAGGAGCTCGAGGCGAATGTCGATTCGCTGATCGTCGTGCTCAACGACAAGCTGCTGGAAGTGCTGGGCGACGACGTCACGCAGGACCAGGCCTTCGCGCACGCCAACGACGTGCTGAAGAACGCGGTCGGCGGCATCTCCGACATCATCCACATGCCGGGTCTGGTCAACGTCGACTTCGAAGACGTGAAGACCGTGATGAGCGAGCCGGGCAAGGCGATGATGGGCACGGCCGTCGCGGCCGGTCCGGACCGCGCGACCAAGGCCGCCGAAGGCGCCGTGGCCTGCCCGCTGCTGGAAGGCATCGATCTGTCCGGCGCGCGTGGCGTGCTGGTGCTGATCGCGGCGAGCCGCAACAACTTCAAGCTGGCCGAGAGCCGCAACGCGATGACCGCGATCAAGCGCTACGCCGCTGAAGATGCGCACATCATTTACGGCACCGCCTACGACGAATCGCTGGGCGACCAGCTGCGCGTCACCGTGATCGCGACTGGCCTGAGCCAGCGTTCCGCGGCGCGCCAGCAACCGCAGCTCGTCGTCCAGCAGCCGCAGCTGCGCACCGGCACCGACAACATGCCGGTGCTGACGCAGCCGGTGGTGATGCCGGGCAGCGCCGCCGCGCAGGGCGCGCCGGCCGCCGCGCCGATGACGGCTTCGGACTTCGGCGGCATGAGCGTGCCGAGCGTGTGGCGCCACGGCCGCACCGCCGCCGCGAAGGTGGAGGCGCTGTCGTCCAACGGCATGGACGAGATCGAGATCCCGGCCTTCCTGCGCAAGCAGGCGGACTGAGACCGACCTCTTTCTCGAACGCCATCAGCTTGAAGGCCATGTCCCCTCGCGGGGGCATGGCCTCTTTTGCTTTTCGGAAGGCGGAACGACGGCGTCGCTGCGCCCCCATCCTTCGGGGGGAGGCTGTTGCAATTGAATGCTCGTGCCGCTGCGTGAACTTCGGCACACTGGCGCCCGATCACAAGACAGAGCGAATGCATGGTCCAGGGCGAGGATGGAATGTCGGCGGCGAGTGGGCCGGTCGCGCGGGTGCGGCAGGCATGGATGTCGCGTTCCTCGAAGCCGTCGATCCTGGCGTCGTCCATGGTGTCGTCCATGGCGCCGTTCCTCTTGCTCATGGTCTTCGCGCTGATGCTCGCGGCGCCGGTCACTGCGTGGTCTCAAGGGCGTGGCGCGAGTGGCGGTCAGATCGGTCCACCGGGCGATGCCGACAGCGGGACGCGAGCCGCACCGGGCGGCCCGGCCTCGAACGGGACGGCCTCGAGCTCGATGCCGCTCACCGGGGCGACGCGTGACACGCATGCCACGCGGGCGTCGCCCCTGGGGCCGGCGCGACCGGTGCCCGACAGCGGGCCGGCCGCTGGCGCCCAGCGCGCGACCGAGGCTGAGGTCGCGACCAGCGAGTGGACCCAGGACCAGCTGAAGGCCTGGTGGCGCGCGCTGCGCGTGATGGACGGCCAGGACGGCGCGCTGCCGCAGGCGCTGCTGCCGCCGTCGGACCCCGCCGCCTGGCAACCGGTGCGGCTGCCTGAATTCCAGCAGCGCGAGGCGACCACCACCACCGGCGCCGCCCCGCGCTTCCAGATGCGCTGGTACCGCCTGCGCTACGCGGCGCCTAACGGGCGCTGGCCCACCAGCGTCGCGCTGTACATGCCGCGCCTGGTGGCGCTGGCCGCAGCGGTGCTGGTCAAGACCGACGACGGCTGGCGGCCGGTCTTCGACAACCAGTCCGGCGCGCGCGAGCAATGGGTGCGGCCCTTGTGGGTGGTGCTGCCGGCGGCGCTGACCGAGATCCAGCAGGCGCGCGAGATCGAGGTCGTCATCGCCGTGCCGGTGATGCAGGCCGGTTATTACTCGGTGTCCAGCGTCTGGCTGGGCGCGCGCGAGGACCTGGAGCCGCGCCACGATCGCCGCTGGGTGCTGCAGATCGGCGTGCCGCAGGCCACCGGGCTGACGCTGGTGACGCTGGGGCTGTTCGCGCTGCTGCTCTGGTTCAAGCGCCGCGAGGATTCCTCCTACCTGCTGTTCTCGCTGGCCACCGTCGCCTGGCTGGTCCGCAACCTGCATTACCACCTGGACCTGCCGCGCACCCGCGACGCGCTCGAGTGGTTCTGGTGGGTGACCCATGCCTCGATGTCGTGGGTGATGCTGCTGACCTTCCTCTTCGCGCTGCGCTTCGCGCGGCAGCGCTTCGCGCGCTTCGAGCGCGGCATGGCGCTGTTCGTGCTGGTGTCCAGCCTGGCGTCGATGCCGCTATGGGGGCGCGGCTTCGACGCGCTGGTGCTGCTGCACATCTGCAACGCGGTGGTGGGCCTGGCGGGCACCGCCTTCGTGGCGAGCGTCGCCTGGCGCCAGGGCACGCGCGAGCTGCGGGTGATGGCGGCGGCGCTGGTGATCGGGGTGGCGCTCGGCGTCCATGACCTCGGCCTGCTGGCGGGCTGGTGGTGGCCGGAGCATGTCTACCTGATGCCGTTCGCGACGCTGGTGATCCTGGCGAGCTTCCTGTATGCGGTGCAGTACCGCTACATCGAGGCGCTGCGCCAGGTCGAGCGCGCCAACGAGGACCTGGCGCAGCGGCTGGAGGAGCGCAGCGTCGAACTGCGCGCGCAGCACGACAAGCTGCGCGAGGTCGAGCGCCAGCAGGCGCTGCTGCTGGAGCGGCAGCGGATCATGCAGGACATGCACGACGGGCTGGGCTCCTCGCTGCTGTCGGCGATGGTCGCGGTGGAGCAGGGCACGATGCCGCAGGAGCAGGTGGTGGACGTGCTGCGCGAATGCGTGGACGACCTGCGGCTGGTGATCGATTCGCTGGAGCCGGTCGGCCACGACCTGGTGTCGCTGCTGGCGACGATGCGCTACCGGCTGGGCAAGCGGCTGCAGCTGGGTGGTCTCAAGCTGGAATGGGACGTGCACGACCTGCCGCCGCTGGAATGGCTGGAGCCGCCCGACGCGCTGCATGTGCTCCGCCTGATGCAGGAGGCGCTGACCAACGCGCTCAAGCATGCCCGGGCGTCGCGGGTGCGGGTGGTCACGCGCGACCTGGGCAGGCGGGTGGAGATCCGGGTCGAGGACGACGGCGAGGGCTTCGACGTCGGCACGATTTCACAGGGGCGTGGCCTGCGTGGCCTGCAGCGCCGGGCGAAGGTGCTGGGCGGGTCCTTGCGGGTGGACAGCAGCCCGGGGCACGGCACGGTGGTGACGCTGCGATTGCCGGTGGCGCGCGCGGACCATGAGGCCGTCGTCCAGCAGGGTTGACCCCGATTTGGGAGAATGCCGCCCATGCTCAAGCAACGCACCATCAAATCGCTGACCCGCGCGGTCGGGGTCGGCATCCACAGCGGCCAGAAGGTGGAGATCACCCTGCGGCCCGCGGCGCCCGGCACCGGCATCGTGTTCCGTCGGGTGGACCTGGCCCAGCCGGTCGACATCCCGGTCAACACGCACAGCGTCTGCGACACGCGCATGGCCACGACGATCAGCCCCGGCGGCGATCCCGGCCAGCCCAAGGTGCAGACGATCGAGCACCTGCTGTCGGCCTGCGCGGGCCTGGGCATCGACAACCTGCTGATCGACATCAACGCCGACGAGGTGCCGGTGCTGGACGGGTCGGCGGCGAGCTACGTCTTCCTGCTGCAGAGCGCGGGCATCGAGTTGCAGAACGCGCCCAAGCAGTTCCTGCGGGTGAAGAAGCCGGTGGAGGTGCGCAAGGGCGAGGGCAAGAGCCTGATGTGGGCGAAGCTGGTGCCGCATCACGGCTACACGCTGAGCTTCCAGATCGAGTTCGACAACCCGGCGGTGTCGGCGACGGGCCAGCATTACGTGTTCGACATGGGCAGCGGCCAGTACAAGCGCGAGATCGCGCGGGCGCGCACCTTCGGCATGACCAAGGACATCGAGCTGATGCGCTCGCGCGGGCTGACGCTGGGCGGCAGCATGGACAACGCGATCGTGGTGGACGACTACCGCGTGCTGAATGCCGAGGGGCTGCGCTACGACGACGAGTTCGTGAAGCACAAGATCCTGGACGCGATCGGCGACATGCAGGTGGTGGGGCATCCGCTGCTGGCGGCGTACACGTCGTTCAAGGGCGGGCATGCGCTGAACAACCTGCTGCTGCGCGAGCTGCTGGCGGACGCGGAGGCGTACGAGATCGTGACCTTCGAGGACGAGCGCGACGCGCCCGCGGGGTTCGCCGAGCTGGCGCCGGCGTGGTGAGCGCACCGGACCCGCTCGCATGCTGATCGTCCGCACCGTCATCGCGCTGCTGCTCGTGGCGGGGCTGCTGTGTTTCGCGCTCTACATCGCCACCAAGCGCCCGGTCTGGCGCCGCCGCGCGATCCTGCTGATCAAGTGGACCGTGATCGCGGGCATCGGCGCGTTCTCGGTGCTGATCCTGGAGCGGTTGATCCTGCTGGTGTGACCCCCTGACCGGCCGCCGCCCGCCGCTTCATCCTTCTTCACCCGCTCGACACCACCGGGCAGCTTGTCGACCTCAGCATCCCCCAGCGGCCGGGCCTTCCTCCGGTCGCCATACGGGGGGATGTATGAAAAGGGCACTGGCGGCAATGGTCCGCTTCGGCGGTGTTGGCATTCTTGGCCTGCAGTTCTGCGCTGGCGCCCTCGCGGCGCCGCTGGAGCCCGACATCCAGCGCCAGGTGCGCGAGGCCACCTTCGAGGTCGTCGTGCCCAAGCCGGCCGAGGAGTCCATCCGCTACGACAAGCCCTGGCACGAGCTGCTGCCCTATCAGATGCGCGCCGACAAGTACGTGTCGGTCGGCACCGCCTTCGCCATCGGCGATCACCAATTCGTCACCGCCATGCATGTGCTGATCGCCTCGTTCGGCGATTCGCGCGGCGAGCCGATGCTGCGCGACGCGGCCGGCAAGCTCTATCCGATCGCCCAGGTCACCAAGGGCTCCGTCGACCAGGACTTCGCGGTGTTTACGCTGGCGAATCCGCCGGACAGCGTCGCCGCGCTGCCGCTCAATGAGAAGCCGGTCCTCAACGGGACGGTCTATGCCGTCGGCAACGCGCTCGGCGAGGGCGTCGTCATGCGGGAAGGGAACTACACCTCCGACACGCCGGAGGAGGACAGCGGCCGCTGGTCGTGGATGCGCTTCTCCGCGCCGATCTCCGGCGGCAACAGCGGCGGACCGCTGGTCGACGCCTCGGGCCGCGTGATCGGCATCGTGCGGGCGATGCGCACCACCGAGAACACGCTCAACATCGCCGTCCCCATCGCGCTCGTGAAGCGCGCGCCCGACGGCGTGGTGAGCGCGGACACGCGCGGCGTCACCGGCTTCGCCGTCTTCGACAAGACGCGATCGGCACGCTTCAAGGTCGACATCCCCGCGCCCAAGCGCTTCGCCGAGCTGTCGCAGGCCTACATGAAAGCGGCCGACGAGTTCAATGCCGCCCAACTGCGGGACCTGCTCGCCGAGAACGCCAACGACACCTTTCCTCGCGGCAGCGGCAGCGACCGGCTGCTGCACGGCTTCTACGAGCGCAGCGCGCCCGGCATCGTCGTGCAGAACGGCAACGGCGACTGGGTGATCACGCAGCCGCACTACACGCGGCTCGATCTCGGGCACGAGGGCTGGCAGGATTCGGCCGAGTTCAAGGGCTACCTGGTGTTCCACCGACACCGGCCCGAGGGCATCGATCCGGCCAAGTGGTATGCCGATCCCCGCATGGTCAGAGACCTGGTCCTCAAGGCGTCGCCGGGCACCATCCACGTCAACGCGGAGACGATCAAGGTGGCCTCCTTGGGCAACCCGACCGAGGACACCCGCTTCACCGATGTCTGGGGCCGGGTCTGGCAGGTGCGGCTCTGGCACGTCACGACCTGGTTCGGCAGCGACTGGATGATGGCGTTCGACCTGCCGGTGCCGGATGGCTCGGTCGGTTTCGAGGCCCGGGCGGGCGCGCTGGGCCTGGCCGGGCAGATCGACCGGATGAAGCGGATGACCGGCTTCTTCGCGGCCTCCTACGAAGGCAAGCTGTCCGACTGGAACCGCTTCCTGCAGCAGGGGCCCCTGCTGCCGAAGCCGCTGGCGGAGCCGGTGCTGAAGGTCGACTATGGACGCAGCTTCGCGTTCGACGACCGTCGTCTGGCGTTCACCTACGGGCCCGAACTGCAGAAGATCGAACCGGGTGGTCGGCTGCGGCTGGACCTCGCCTTCCAGCACGCGCCAGCGGGGGATGAACTCCGCATCGCCGGCGTCGTGGCCTACAACCCCGACGAGAAGACCGAGATCGATGTGTTCCGGCACGGGACGCCCGCCGAGTCCGGCAGCGAGGCGGTGAAGCGCGAGTGGAGCAAGCGCCTGCGCCACGCGCATCCCTATGACGGCGTCGCGGTGAGCGCGAACGACCGGCAGATCATCAGCGCGATCCCCGGCGTCGCGGACGCACAGCCCGCGCCGGAGGTGCTCTACACCTTCCAGTACCGGGCGGAGACCGGCACGTCGCAGGACCAGATGAAGGCCAAGCTCGACCTGCTGATGCAGGCGGCGAAGGTCAGCGAGCATTGATCAGCGGGCGGGCGGCATCCGGCCCCGTCCCGCTCACTCCTCCAGCGCCTGCAGCTGCACCAGGCGCTGGTAGATGCCGCCCTCGATCGCCATCAGCGCCTCGTGCGTGCCGCGTTCGGACAGGCGGCCGTGGTTGAGCACCACGATCTGGTCGGCGTCGCGGATCGTCGACAGGCGGTGCGCGATCGCGATCACCGTCACGCGGCCGCGCAACGCGCGCAGCGCCTCGCCGACCTGCGCCTCGGTCGCGCTGTCGATGTTGGCCGTCGCCTCATCGAGCAGCAGGATGCGCGGATTCCCGGCCAGCGCGCGCGCCAGCGCGATCAGCTGCTTCTGTCCGGTGGACACCGCCAGCCCCCCGTCGCCGAGCCGGCTGTCGTAAGCCTGCGGCAGCGCGCTCAGGAAGTCGTGCGCCCGCGCCGCGCGAGCCGCCGCCTCGAGCTGCTCGTCGGGGATCGCCCGGCCCATGCGGATGTTGTCGCGCACGCTGCCGGCGATCAGGTAGGGCTCCTGCGGCACCAGGCCCAGCGCCTCGTGGAAGGTCTCGTCGGGCAGCTGGGCCAGCGGCTGGCCGTCGATCAGGATGCGGCCCTGCTGCGGTTGATAGAAGCGCAGCAGCAACGCCAGCAGCGTCGACTTGCCCGAGCCCGTGTGGCCCGCGATGCCGACAAAGCTGCCGGCGGGGATGTCCAGATCCAGGTCGCGCAGCACCGGCTGCTCCGGCGTGTAGGCGAAGTGCAGGTGCTCGAAGCGGATCGCGCCGGCGCCGACCACCAGGTCCGGTCGGTGCGAGCGCGGCTCGGACGGCTCGCGCAGCAGTGCGCGCACCCGCGATGCTGCCACCAGCGCCTGCTGCAGTTGGCTGAACTGCATCGTGATCTGGATCAGCGGCTCGACGACCCGGGCGATGTAGGCCAGGAAGGCGTAGAGCAGGCCGACCTCCATCCCCGACAGCTCGCGCTGCCCGAAGCCGTAGATCACCGTCACGATCAGCAGCACGTTGAGCAGGTCCAGCGCCGGCCGCAGCAGCCAGGCATTGGCGCGCAGCTCCTGCACGCGCGCCTGCAGCTGCGCCTGGTTGGCCGTCTCGTAGCGCGCGGCGAAGCGCTGCGCGGCGCCAGCCGACTGCAGCATCGCCATGCCTGCCATGCTCTCGGCCATCTGCGCGTTGAGCTCGGCCCGCAGCGCCCGCGCCTTCTGCACCGGGCCGCTGCTGGCGCGCTGGTAGAGCCAGATGATCCCGGAGCTCGCCGGCACCAGCGCCAGCACGATCAGCATCAGCCGCCAGTCCAGCCATGCCATCGCGACCAGCGCGCCGGCCACGACGATGGTCGAGTCCAGCATCACGAACAGCACCTGCCGGTACAGGTTGTTGACCGCGTCCGTGTCGTTGGTGATGCGGCTCAGCAGCTGGCCGGTGATGCTGCGGTCGAAGAAGGCCATCGGCTGCGCCAGCACATGGGCGTAGACCTGCTCGCGCAGGCGCAGCACCGAGCGCTGCGCGACCGCCGCCATGCGCCGCAGCTGCGCGTAGCGCAGCAGGCTCGCGGCCCAGCCGGCCAGCAGCATCGCGCCCAGCAGCAGCGCCATCGGGCCGAGCGAGAAATCGCGCGGCAGCACGTGGGTGTCGATGAAGTGCTTGCCGAGGATGGGCCCGATGGCCTCGAGCGCGGCCGCCACGACCAGCCAGCCCAGGCCCTTGGCCAGGCCGCGGCGCTCCGGTGCGGCGGCCTGCGCGAGCAGCGCCAGCGCCTCGCGCGGCGAGTGGCGGTCGGGCTGCGTCTTGCTGTCCGTGCCGGACGCGGTCTCAGGCGGCGTCAAGGCTGGCCTCCAGTTGTTGATAACGCCATTGGCCGGCGTACCAGCCGCCCAGGGCGATGAGGTCCTCATGCCGGCCGCGCTCGACGATCCGGCCCTGCTTCAGCACGACGATCTCGTCGGCCTCCATCACCGCCGAGAGCCGGTGGCTGACGATCGCCAGGCTGCGCTCCGGATGGCGCTCCCGCAACTCGCGCCAGTGGTCCAGGATCTGCGTCTCGGTGCCGCTGTCCACGGCCGACAGCGCGTCGTCCAGCAGCAGCACCGGCGCCTGCGCCAGCAGCGCCCGCGCGATCGCGACGCGCTGGCGCTGGCCGCCGGACAGCGTCACGCCGCGCTCGCCGACCAGCGTGTCGTAGCCCTGCGGCAGGCGCGCGATGTCGTCATGGACGGCGGCCAGCTCGGCCACCGCCAGGATCTGCTCGCGCGTCGCGTCCGGGCGCGCGAGCGCGATGTTGTCCGCCACCGAGGCCGAGAACAGGAAGGGCTCCTGCGGCACCCAGGCCAGCCCGCGCCGCAGCGCGTCGAGCCGGATCTCCGGCGCTGGGATGCCGCCCAGGCGCACCGCGCCGGCATCCGGTTCG
>NZ_VOSR01000617.1:0-1416 GCF_007997345.1 Mitsuaria sp. TWR114 | reverse complement strand
TCGATGCCGCTGGTGGTGGCGCTGGAGAAGTTGGTCGGGCGGATCACGTAGCGCGGCACCGGCACCAGCGCGCTGGCCGGATCCAGCGTCACGACGTTGCGGATCAACTGGCTGATGTTGCGGTGGAACAGGCCGACGCTGAAGAGACTGCCGCCGCTCAGGTACTTCTCGTAGGCGATGTCCAGGCCGGTGGCGAGTTCCGGCTTGAGGCCCGGATTGCCGACGCGGTCGGGATTGAGTTCGTCGTTGGCCTGGCCGGGGTCGGGGAACTTGCTGTTCAGCGTGTAGCGGCCCAGCATCTGCGTCAGCTCCGGCGCCTTGTAGCTGCGCGTCAGGCTGGCGCGGATCATGTCGCGCGCCTTCGGGTCCAGCTTGTAGGTCAGGTGCCACAGCGGCGACAGCACGCTGGAGCTGTTGCGCGCATCGGTGGCGACGCCGCGGCTGGTGGTGACGATGCGCTCATGGCGCAGGCCGAAGTAGGTCGACCACTGCGGGTTGATCTCCCACTCGTCCTGGATGAAGAAGGCCTGGCGGCGGATGCGCGCGCCGAAGTTCTCGCCGTTGAGCGCCGGCAGCTGCTCGCCGCCGGCCACGGTGGTGTCGCGGATCTCGTCGCGCTTGCGGAACTCGAAGTCCCAGCCCAGTGTCACCGTGTGCTCGTCGCCCAGGATCTGGCTGTACTTGCCGGCCTGGGTCAGGCTGCGGTCGCGGCTGTCGATCACCGCGTCCACCGGCGCGGCCGCGTTCAGCGTGTGGTTCTCGATGTGGTTCTTCGCATCCTGCACGCCGGCCTTGAGCTCCCACTTCTGCGTCTCGCTGAAGCGGTTGTTCCATTGCAGGTTGGCGCGCAGCATCTGCCAGACGCCCTGGTTGTCGCTGTCGTCGTCCAGGCGCGGCGTCTTGTACTGGCCGTCCGGCACCAGGCGGACCGAGTTGTTCCACCAGCCCTTCTGCGCGAAGCCCTGCAGCGACACGCTCTCGTCGTCGCTGATCTTCCAGGTCGCGCGCGGCGCGGAGTTGAAGGCGTGGCCCCAGTTGCGCATCTTGCCGTGCTGCGCGGCGACGACCGGCTGGTCGTTCAGGTCGGTGCCGTTGCGCTCGGTCGAGGAACGCATCTCCTGCAGCCACTGGAAGGCGGAGACCGGCACCGACAGCGAGACCGGCCCGAAGCGCTCGCCGAAGGTGAAGGTGGCCGAGGGGACCGGATGGTTGATGTTGTAGCCGGCGCCGATGCGCAGGTCGCGCTGCGACACGCGCGGCGCCTCCTTCAGGATGATGTTGATCGCGCCGGCCACGGCCTGCGCGCTCTGGTCGGCGCTGGGGCCCTTGGTGACCTCGATGCGCTCGACCTGCGCCGGATCCAGCTGGTCCAGCTTGAAGCCCGGGGGCGCCGAATCGCCGTTGATCAGGATCAGC
>NZ_VOSR01000616.1:0-10662 GCF_007997345.1 Mitsuaria sp. TWR114 | reverse complement strand
CGCGCTGTCGATGACCACGCCGTAGCTGCCGATGAAGTAGGCCAGCGGCGCGGTCAGCAGCAGCATCAGCGTGAGCAGCGGCTTCACCGCCGCGCGCCAGGCCAGCAGGCTGAAGCAGGCCGCCAGCACCAGGACCACGATGCCGGCGAAGACGACGACGAACAGCTGGCCCGACGGGCCGGCGTAGTCGGACATGCCGCTCATGCGCTGCCACAGCGGCCAGTTGCCGAGCACGCCGATCCAGAGCGCAGCCAGCCAGGTCAGGGTCAACGGGGAACGTGTGCGCGGAGCGCCGGCCTGGCGCGATCGCGAGGTCGAGGAATCGGAAAACGGCATCTTGCTTGTGTCAGGCCGGCATGATCAAACCGGCCCTTGTAGTGGTCCCACCTGAAGATCTCCTGAAGCCTCGCCCTGCGTCATGCCGCGGTGCGGCCACTGGACCGGCCTTCATCCCCGCAAGGCCATGCCGCCGGCGGCACGGGCCGCCTTCAGCCCCTGGCCGCTGGCCTGCACGTAGCGGCGTTGCAGGTCCTCGATGCGAGGCGCCAGCGCGCTGGGATCGCTCATTCTGTCGCGGTAGCGCTTGAGCACCAGCGCCGCCATGTCGATCAGCTTGGCGTTCAGCGTCAGCCCGCCTTGCTCGACCAGCAGCTGCACCCCGGCCTGCGCGTCGCCACGCATCGCCTGGCGCATCGCGGTTTCCGAGATCGCGAAGACGCGGGCATTGGCCTCGCGCATCAGCCGTGAACTGGGCTCGTGGCCCTCGGCCATGGCGAGCATCACCTCGGTCGCCGACTTGGAGCTGCAAAAGCGCAGCCCGAGCTGGCTCATCAGCAGGTCCATCTCGCTGAGCTCGATGTCCTGCCGCGCCATGCGCACCCACAGGGCGATCAGCAGGCAGGCGGCTTCCAGGTCGAAGGCCTCGTCCGCGGCGCGGCGCGCGAAGTCGCGCGCCAGCTGCAGCGCATCGGCGAGCCGGCGTTCCATCAGCAGCCGCAGCCCCTGCAGCAGCACGTCGAAGCGCTGCAGCCGGACGTCTCGCGGCGCGCGTTCGATGCCCTGCGCCAGGGCGTCGGCGGCGTACTTCAGTCCCTTGCCGTCCTTCGCGTCGAAGCGCATCAGCGCGAGCAGGGCCAGGCTGTGCCAGTCGAAGAGCTTGGAGCGCAGCCCCTGCGCGAGGCTGCGTTCCAGCATCTTGAGCGCCTCGTCGCGCTGGCCGGCATAGAAGGCCAGCGTGCCGCAATGCTGCTGGCGCAGCAGGCATCCCGGCGTCAGCGTCGCGGCGGTGCGGTAGGTCGCGAGCGCGGCGTCGATCTCGCCTTGCTCCATCTGCACCCGGCCCATCAGGTCGTAGCTGTCGGCCTGGTCGGGCATGTCGCCGATCAGCGTCTCCAGCGTGCGGCGCGCGGCGCTCAGGTTGCCGCTGGCCACCTCGGTGCGCGCCACGCCCAGCCGGGCCCAGGGCACGGTGCGCGCGGCGATGATCGCCTCGTACAGCTCGCGCGCCTCGGCGTGGCGCTCCAGGCGCAGCAGCAGTTCGGCGCCGATGCGCGCGGCATAGAGCCAGTAGGTCGCCTTCTGCTGGAAGCGCTCCAGGCAGAGGTCGGCGGCGCGGTCGAAGTCGCGGGCGTCGATGGCGTCGAAGATCGCCTTCAGCTCCAGCTTGCGGTGCCGCGCGTTGGCCAGGCGGTCGGCCAGCGCGGCGCTGGTGTAGGGCTTGACGAGGTAGGCATCGAGCGCCGCCTCGGCCGCCTCGGCGACCTTCGCGTAGGAGGCCTCGCCGGTGACCATGACAAAGACCGTGGCGTAGGGCAGCAGTTGCTCACGCCGCAGTTCATCGAGCAGGTCCTGGCCGGAGAGTTCCGAGCCGTCGAAGTAGTAGTCGCACAGGACGATGTCGTAGGGCTGCGTCTCGAGGATGACGCGGGCGTCGCGCACCCGCGTGGCCTGGCGCACGTGCCCGACGCCGAGTTCGCGCAGCTGGGCGGTCATCAGGCTGCGCGAGGTCGCGTTGCCGTCGATGACCAGCGCCTGCGTCTTGGACAGGGGGCTGGACAAGGGGCTGGCCAGCGTCATGGCCGCCGTCCTGCGGGCGTGGCGGGCGCCCATGTGAAAAAGCCCGCCTCCGAAGAGAGCGGGCCGGCAGCACCCCAACGATGTGTGCGAATGTCGTCAACCACGAAGCGGATTGTCCGCCCGGCGATCACCGCCGGCTCCCCGGGTTTGCGTGGGGGCCGTGGCTTGAATTCCCAATCCGGGCGTGAACTTGCACGCCGCTGTTGGTGGCTTACTTGAAGAGGTCCTTGACGCGGTCCGTCCAGCTCTTCGCGTTCGGCGAGTGGCGCTCGCCGCCGTCGCGCAGGCTCTTGTCCAGCTCCTTCAGCAGCTTGCGCTGGTGCTCGGTGAGCTTGACCGGCGTCTCGATGCTGATGTGGCAGTACAGGTCGCCCGGATAGCTGGAGCGCACGCCCTTGATGCCCTTGCCGCGCAGGCGGAAGGTCTTGCCGTGCTGCGTGCCCTCGGGCAGTTCGATCTCGGCCTTGCCGCCCAGCGTCGGCACCTCGATCGAGCCGCCCAGCGCCGCGGTCGTCATCGACACCGGCATCGTGCAGTGCAGGTCGTCGCCGTCACGCTCGAAGATGTCGTGCTGCTTGATGCGGATCTCGATGTAGAGATCGCCCGACGGGCCGCCGTTGACGCCCGGCTCCCCGTTGCCGGCGGAGCGGATGCGCATGCCTTCGTTGATGCCGGCCGGGATCTTGACTTCCAGCGTCTTGGTCTTCTTGATCTTGCCGGCGCCGTTGCAGGTCGTGCAGGGCTCCGGAATGATCTTGCCGGTGCCGTGGCAGTGCGGGCAGGTCTGCTGGATGCTGAAGAAGCCCTGGCGCATGTGCACCGTGCCGCTGCCGCCGCAGGAGCCGCAGGTCTTGGCGCTGGTGCCGGGCTTGGCGCCGCTGCCGTGGCAGGTGTCGCAGCCTTCCCAGGACGGGATGCGGATCTGCGTCTCCTTGCCGCGCGCGGCTTCCTCCAGCGTGATCTCCATCGCGTAGCTCAGGTCGCTGCCGCGATAGACCTGCTGGCCGCCGCCCTGGCGCCGGCCGCCGCCCTGCTGGCCGAACAGGTCGCCGAAGATGTCGCCGAAGGCCTCGGCGAAGCCGCCGAAGCCTTCCGCGCCCGGGCCGCCGCGGAAGCCCTGGTTGGGGTCCACGCCCGCGTGGCCGTACTGGTCGTAGGCCGCGCGCTTCTGGCCGTCGGACAGCATCTCGTAGGCCTCCTTGGCCTCCTTGAACTTGTCCTCGGCGTCCTTGGCACCTTCGCCCTGATTGCGGTCAGGGTGGTACTTCATCGCCAGCTTGCGATACGCCTTCTTGATGTCGTCTTCGCTGGCGTTCTTCGCGACGCCTAGGACTTCGTAATAGTCACGCTTTGCCATGGATCTTCCTGGGGGCCTCAAACCAAAACGCCGCGCGAGGCTGGCGGCCCCGCGCGGCGGCTGTCAGGCGACAGCGGTTGCCGATCGCGGCGCCGACCGGGGTCGGCGCGCACGGCTTACTTCGAGTCCTTGACTTCCTTGAACTCGGCGTCCACGACGTTGTCGTCGGCCGGCTTGGACGAGGACTGCGCGGCCGCCTCGGCGTGGTCCGCACCCGCCGCACCCGCCGCACCAGTGGCGCCCGCGGCACCGGCCGCCGCCTGGGCCGCCTGCGCGTCGGCGTACATCTTCTCGCCCAGCTTCTGGCTGGAGGTCATCAGCGCTTCGGTCTTGGCGTCGATGTCGGCCTTGTCCTCGCCCTTGATGGCTTCTTCCAGGTCCTTGATCGCGGCCTCGATCTTCTCCTTCTCGCCGGCGTCCAGCTTGTCGCCGTGCTCGGCCAGCGACTTCTGCACCGAATGCACCAGGCCGTCGGCCTGGTTCTTGGCCTGCACCAGCTCGACCTTCTTCTTGTCCTCGGCGGCGTTGGCCTCGGCGTCCTTCACCATCTTCTCGATCTCGGCCTCGGACAGGCCGGAGTTCGCCTTGATGGTGATCTTGTTTTCCTTGCCGGTGCCCTTGTCCTTGGCGCCGACGTGCAGGATGCCGTTGGCGTCGATGTCGAAGCTCACCTCGATCTGCGGCACGCCGCGCGGCGCCGGCGGGATGCCTTCCAGGTTGAACTCGCCCAGGCTCTTGTTGGCCTGCGCCATCTCGCGCTCGCCCTGGTAGACCTTGATGGTCACCGCGGGCTGGCTGTCCTCGGCGGTCGAGAAGGTCTGGCTGAACTTGGTCGGGATGGTCGTGTTCTTCTTGATCATCTTGGTCATCACGCCGCCCAGGGTCTCGATGCCCAGGCTCAGCGGGGTGACGTCCAGCAGCAGCACGTCGGTGCGCTCGCCGCCCAGGACCTGGCCCTGGATCGCGGCGCCCACGGCCACCGCCTCATCGGGGTTCACGTCCTTGCGCGGGTCCTTGCCGAAGAACTCCTTGACCTTCTCCTGCACCTTGGGCATGCGGGACATGCCGCCGACCAGGATGACGTCGTCGATCTCGCTCACCGACACGCCGGCGTCCTTGATCGCGGTGCGGCAGGGGGCGATGGTGCGCTCGATCAGCTCGTCCACCAGCGACTCCAGCTTGGCGCGGGTCAGCTTGATGTTCAGGTGCTTCGGACCGGTGGCGTCGGCCGTGATGTAGGGCAGGTTGACGTCGGTCTGCGAGGAGTTGGACAGCTCGATCTTGGCCTTCTCGGCCGCTTCCTTCAGGCGCTGCAGCGCCAGCACGTCCTTGGTCAGGTCGACGCCTTGCTCCTTTTTGAACTCGGCAATGATGTAGTCGATGATGCGCTGGTCGAAGTCCTCGCCGCCCAGGAAGGTGTCGCCGTTGGTGGACAGCACCTCGAACTGCTTCTCGCCGTCGACGTCGGCGATCTCGATGATCGAGATGTCGAAGGTGCCGCCGCCCAGGTCGAACACCGCGATCTTGCGGTCGCCCGCGCCGTGCTTGTCCAGGCCGAAGGCCAGGGCCGCGGCGGTGGGCTCGTTGATGATGCGCTTGACGTCCAGGCCGGCGATGCGGCCGGCGTCCTTGGTCGCCTGGCGCTGCGCGTCGTTGAAGTAGGCCGGGACGGTGATGACCGCCTCGGTCACTTCCTCGCCGAGGTAGTCCTCGGCGGTCTTCTTCATCTTGCGCAGCACTTCCGCGGAGACCTGCGGCGGCGCCAGCTTCTTGCCGCGCACTTCCACCCACGCGTCGCCGTTGTCGGCCGCGGCGATGGTGTAGGGCATCAGGTCGATGTCCTTCTGGACTTCCTTCTCCGAGAACTTGCGGCCGATCAGGCGCTTGACCGCGTACAGGGTGTTCTTCGGGTTGGTCACCGCCTGGCGCTTGGCCGAGGCGCCGACCAGCACCTCGCCGTCTTCCTGGTACGCAATGATCGACGGGGTGGTGCGGGCGCCTTCCGCGTTCTCGATGACGCGGGTGGTGTTGCCTTCCATCACCGCCACGCACGAGTTGGTCGTGCCCAGGTCGATGCCGATGATCTTCTTCTTAGCCATGTGGTGCTCCTGAATAGGGAAAAACTGGCGGAACGGTCAGCGTGGGAGGCTCGGTGGAGCGAGCGGCTGAAACAACGTTCCGGGATGCTGCTGATCTGTGGATAACTTCGCCGGGTTCAAGGGCCCCGATCGATTTTTCGCTGTGCTTACTTGGGGGCGGACACGGTGACCAGCGCCGGGCGCAGCACGCGGTCGGCGATCAGGAAGCCCTTCTGCAGCACGGTCACGACCGTGTTGGGATCCTGGTCCGCCGGGACCATCGAGATCGCCTGGTGCTGGTGGGGGTCGAACTTGGTGCCGGCGGCCGGATTGATCTCCAGCACCTTGTTGCGCTCCAGCGCGGACTGCAGCTGGCGCAGCGTGGCGTGCACGCCCTCGAGCACCTGCTCGACGCTGGCGTCCGGGCGGGCGATGGCGGCGGTCAGGCTGTCCACCACCGGCAGCATCGCGTCGGCGAAGCCCTCGACCGCGAACTTGCGGGCCTTGGCCGTGTCTTCCTCGCCGCGGCGGCGGGTGTTCTCAACTTCGGCCTTGGCGCGCAGATAGGCGTCGGACATCTCGGCCAGGCGGCGTTCGGTGTCGGCGAGCTTGGCCTCCAGCGTCTCGGGCACCGAGGCGGCGGCCGCGGCGGCAGCTTGCTGGGTCAGTTCGTCCAGCGTCGGGTCGGGTTGTTGGTTGTCAGTCGTCATGGTTGGATGGCCCCAAAGCGGAGCCCGACTTCTCTTCGGAAGGGGACCGGCGTCGGTGGGAGCCAGTCTGCGTCGGGCGACCCGCCGCATCTGGGGCCCATGGCCGGAACTTCAAGAGGGGGATTTTGGCATCGGTGCGCGGGCAAGCCGGGGGCCTGCTAGCGGCGCTTCTTACTGCGGAGGTCGGGGCGTTGGCCGCCATGGCTTGGGGCCCCGGCGGCCAGCGCCGAAACCCCAAGCCATGCCGTCCCCAACCCCTGTCGTCCTTTCACGGTTTTGCGACCGGGGACTTCGGGGGAGGGGACCGGCGGTCATTCGTCGATGCTGGCGCTCCAGCGGTCGTCCCACTCGGCCAGCTTGCGGCGGTCGTGCTTGGTCGGGCGGCCCTGGACGATGGTGTCGGCCGGCTCGGGGGCCAGGCGGCGCGCCTCGGCCGCGCGCTCGCGGGCGGCGATGCTGTCCGGCGTCTCCTCGTACAGCGTCTGGGCGACCGGCGCCGGACCGCGGACGCTGCTGAGACCGAGCACCTTGACCTCGCGGGCCACCACGCCCTGGCGCAGTTGCACCATGTCGCCGGGACGCAGTTCGCGCGAGGCCTTCACCGCCTGGCCGTTGACGGTCACGCGGCCCTTGCCGATCTCCTCGACGGCGATCGAGCGGGTCTTGTAGAAGCGGGCGGCCCAGAGCCACTTGTCCAGGCGCAGGCTGGTCAGCTCGGAGGAGGAACGGTGGGAGGCAGGCATCAGGGGCGGATTGTCCTACGCCGGACCGGCGTCGGTCGATGCTGCCGCCGGCAGCCGCACCACGGCGTCCAGGCCCTCGATGACCCCGTCGTGCTCGCGGTTGTCCAGCGCCAGCGTGCCGCCCAGCGAGCCGACGATCTCCCGGCAGATCGCCAGCCCCAGTCCCGAGCCGCCATTGGGCCCGGCCGCGAAGGGCTGGCCGAGCTTGGCCCGCAGCGACGCCGGGATGCCGGGCCCGCTGTCGCCGATGCGCAGCTCGACGACGCCGGCCGTCGCGCCGCTGCCGTCGGCCTCGCGACCGCGCAGCGTCACCGCGACCGCCAATCGGCCGCCGCGAGGGCAGTGCCGCAGCGCGTTGTGCAGCAGGTTGCGGGCGAGCTCGCGCAGCGCCCAGGCATGGCCGCGCACCGGCGCGGGCTCGGTGGACAGCTCGAAGTCCAGTTCGGCGTCGGCGATCAGCGGGGCCAGGTCCAGCGCCACCTCGCGCACCGTCGCCGCCAGGTCCAGCCGCGGCGGATCGCCCACCACCGGCGCGGTGTCGGCGCGGGCCAGCGCCAGCATCTGGTTGGCCAGCGCGGTCGCGCCGTCGACGGTCGCGCCGATCTCGTCGATCGCCTGCGCCGCCGGCACGTCGCCGCGCCGGGCCGACTGCACCTGCGCCTTGAGCACCGCCAGCGGCGTGCGCAGCTGGTGCGAGGTGTCGCGCACGAAGCGCTTCTGGTGCGCCAGCAGCCCGGCCTGGCGGTGCCAGGCCTCGTTGATCGCGGCCACCAGCGGCGCGAGTTCGGCCGGGACGCCCGGCATCGGGATGGGATCGACGTCGTCGTCGGCGCGCGCGGCGATCGTGCGGCTGAGCGCCCGCACCGGCCGCGTCGCGAACAGCACCACGCCCCACACCACGATCGCGATCACCGCCAGCAGCGCCGCCTGCCGCCACAGCGTCGAGACCAGCACCTGGCGCGCCAGCGTGCGGCGGATCTCCAGCGTCTCGGCGACCTGGATCGTGGCCACGCCCAGGCCGGCCGCGCCCGCCACCGGCTGCTTCAGCACCGCGATGCGCACCGGCTCGCCCTGGTAGACGTCGTCGTAGAAATCGACCAGCGCCGCGTAGGCGCCGCGGTCGGGCAGCCTGCCGTGCCAGGCGGGCAGGTCGTCGAAGCCCGATACCCACTCGCCCTGGAAGCCGGTGACGCGATAGAACATGCGGCTGCGGTTGTCCGCCTCGAAGGCCTCGAGCGCCGCGTAGGGCACCTCGGAGACGAGCCGTGGTGCCTCGGGCGTGCCCTGGACGTCGAGCTGCTCGCCGATGGTCTTGGCCGAGGCCAGCAGCGTGCGGTCGTAGGCGGTGTCGATGGCGCGCCGCGCGTCCTGGTAGAGCCGGTGCGCATTGGCGCCGATCAGCAGCCCCACCGGCACCAGGATGCCCAGCAGCAGCCCGGTCATCACCTGGCCGACGATGCGCCCCCGGTGCTCGGCCGGGCTCAGCGCCGCGGCCATCGGCACGACGTCCTGCGCCAGCGTCGCCGTCAGTCCCAGCAGCGCGCTGGCGACCAGGAAGGGCGCGAAGCCCGGTGCGAAGCCGCTCATCAGCAGGGTCGCGATCAGCAGCACGAACTTGGTGAGGATCACGCGGCGGCGATCGAAGCGGTCGCCCAGCGGCGTCAGCAGCAGGATGCCGGCGGCGTAGCCGAGCTGGGTGAGCATCGGCACCGCGCCGATGCCACCGGTGGAGGCGTGCAGATCCTCGGCCAGCGGGGCCAGGATCGGCTGGCTGTAGTAGAGCGACGCGGCGCCCAGGCCGGCCGATGCGGCCAGCAGGACGATCAGCGGCGCGGAGGGCGTTGCGCCGGCATCCGGCGGCGAGGCGGTCGAGGTCGTTGTCACGGTGGGTGTCGAGGTCGAAGTCAGCGGCAGGGCGGACATGGCAACTCCGGAAGGGTAACGAGGAAGCGGGAATCGGTGGGCGGCGGCGCGCCGGCACCGGGATGCCTCGCATTCTTCGGATGGGCGCCCGCCCGCGGAACCGGCCCCGCACGCACAGCGGCCATACGCCCGGCGTATAAAGCGCCTCATGAAAGACCTTGTCCGGGACGGCGGCCAGGACCGCCTCGCGCTGCTGCAGACCTTCCTCCGTGTCGCGGAGGCGGGCAGTTTCTCCGCGGCGGCGCTGCAGCTCGCGACCACCCAGCCGACCGTCAGCCGCCGGGTGCAGATGCTGGAATCGCTGCTCGGCGCGCGGCTGGTGGAACGCTCGACGCGTGGCCTGCGCCTGACCGAGGAGGGCGAGCGCTGCGCCGCGCAGGCGCAGGAACTGATCGATGGCTGGCAGACGCTGGCCGAGGAGCTCGATGGCGGCGAGGAGCTCTCCGGCACGCTGCGGCTGCGGGTGCCGCATGCCTTTGGGCAGAGCCAGCTGATCGAGCCGCTGGCCGCCTTCCTGAAGCGCCATCCGCGGGTGTCGGTCGAATGGATGCTGCAGGACCAACTGCCGGATTTCAGCCGGGAGAACGTCGACTGCTCCCTGCTCGTCGGCGAGATCAGCCAGCCCAACCTGATCGCCACGCAGCTGGCGGAGGTCCCGCGGGTGCTGGTGGCCGCGCCGTCGCTCGCGAAGAAGCTGCCCAAGGGCCTGGACCGGAAGACACCGGAGGAGATCGCGGCGCTGCTCGGCGCGCAGCCCTGGCTGGCGCTGCTGGCCTTCTACCGGGACGGCATCGACCTGCGCGCGGCGACGGGTGATGCGAGCCTGCACATCGGCTTCCGGCCCCGGCTGGGCACGGACAGCCTGTTCGCCTTGATCGAGTCCGCGCGGCGCGGCCTGGGCCTGGCGCTGGTGTCGCAATGGGCGGTCATCGACGACCTTGCTCAAGGACGCCTGGTGCGGCTGCTGCCGGACTGGTGCGCGACGCCGCTGCCGATCTCGCTCGTGTATCCGTCGCGCCACCTGCAGCCGGCCCGGCTGCGCGCGTTCCAGCAAGTGATGCGCGAGGTCATCCCGACCTTGCCCGGCATGCGCGAACTGCGCCGGCGGTGAGGCAGCAGCGTCCCTCCAGGGGCGCGCCTTCAACGACGCATGGATGGGCCAGTGAAACCGGATCCGCTTCCGCCTAGATTGCCTCGCTCGTGGGATCCCTTCCGTTCCCCTTGCCAGGAGCCATGCAATGAACGTTGAGACGACGAGGACCTTGATCAACGCCGGCGTGAGCGCGCAAGAAGCGCTCGCGATTTCTCAGGCGATCCATTTGGAGGTTGCGAACGCGAAAGCCGACATGTCGGTGAAGCTCTTCGAGAGCGAGCGATGGCTTTGCTTGGCGCTAATGGCGACCTTCCTGTTGTCGCTGTTCTGGGCTGCCGCTCTCGATCGCTGACGCGCTCAAGAAAAAGGACCGCCCTCGGGCGGTCCTGGTCACGGCGCCGCCGGGCCCCCGGCGCGCATCAGGCGCTCAGCTCTTGCTGGCGGGCTTGGCCGGCGTGGCCTTCTCGACCTTCTTCTTCACAGCGGGCAAGGCCTTGCCGGTGCTGGCCATGTTCATCTGCGTGTCCATGCGCAGCAGCTTGCCCTGCGGTCCCGCCATGTCCATGCCCATCGTCATCGACATCGTGCTGCGCAGCATCAGACGGTCGGCCAGGCGCACGTCCATCTTGCCGCTGCCGGTCGCGGTCATCGAGCCCTTCACCTCGGCCGGCGCGGACGCGGC
>NZ_VOSR01000615.1:0-774 GCF_007997345.1 Mitsuaria sp. TWR114 | reverse complement strand
CCGCCCCACTCGAGGCGCCAGCGCTGGCGGTCGAAACGGACCTGCCGCTCGAGCGCCGGCTGGGCTTCGGCGAGGAAGCTGGACAGGTCGCGGCCCCGCGTGTTGAGCCGCACGATGAGATGGCGCTGGCCCATCTCGCGCACGATGACGCTCTCGCCCACCGTGGTGCGGATGCGCGCGACGTCCGACAGCGGCACCTGCGCGCCATTGGCCCCCGTCAGGCGCAGATCACCGATCGCCTGCGGGCTGGCACGCGACTCGGGCGTGAAGCGGACCGTCATGTCGTAGCTCTTCTCGCCGACGTAGACCTGCCCGATGGCTGCGCCGCCGATGCCGGTGGACACCAGCGTGGCGACATCGGCGGCGTTGATCCCCAGTCGCGCCGCGGCGGCGCGGTCCAGGTCGATGCGCAGGTTGGGCAGCGGCGGCTCGACGTCCACCGCCACGTCGGCGGCGCCGGGCACCGTCCGCAGCACCTCGGCCACCTGGGCCGCGATGCGGCGCCCTTCGTCGAGGTCGTCGCCGAAGACCTTGACCACCAGATCGCTGTGCGCGCCCGACAGCTTGTCCTGCACGCCGTCGATCATCGGCTGCATGAAGGACACGCTGTAGCCCGGCATGCGGGCATAACGCTCGGCCAGGCGCCGGATCAGGCCCTGCTTGCCGCCCGGCGCGGTCCAGCGCTCGTAGGGCGTGAGGCTGATGCTGGCCTCGATGTGGGAGGGCGTCCAGTAGTCGGTGCCGTCGTCGTTGCGGCCGGTCTGCGTGACCACG
>NZ_VOSR01000614.1:0-3652 GCF_007997345.1 Mitsuaria sp. TWR114 | reverse complement strand
GCCGATCAGCGCCATCACGCGGTCGGCGCGCGGCAAGGCGGACAGCGGCGCGCGCTCGCCGTGCCCCCGGGCGTGGGCGGGCGCTTGCGCGTCGTGGCTGAACCAGTATTCGTAGTCTTGCGCGGGGCCGCCCTGGGGCGGGTGGGCCGGCAGCAGGATGAGCAGGGTACTCATGAGATCGCGGATTCTAGGAGGGCTTGCATGACGCTTCGGCGCCGCCGGCCCCCGAAGAAGCCCGTAGTTGAGCCTTTACATGTCCGTGCATCCCGTCCCTCGTGTGTCCAGTCGTGTCGGCGTCGACGCCGGAGGCCCTGCGGCCGCGCCGCGTGTCGACGGGTTCAAGGCGTGGCCCCGTAGCCGGCGGCGGTGCCGGGCAGCGTGGACAGCCGTTGCAGGCGTTCGCGGTCGAGCACGACCATCTCGAGGTTGCGGCGCTCGACCAGCGAGCGCTGCGCCAGCACGCGGTCGTCCATGCGCAGCTGGCCCTCGACGAAGAAGAAGTCGCTGGTGAAGGCGGTGCGCTCGGCGCTGAGCGCCGGCTCCTGCGGCACGAAGGGCTTGAGGTCCTCGAAGCTCCGGAAGGGCTTGACCTGGCGCTGGCGCACGATGCGGTCCGCCGAGCCGGTGTCGGTGAACAGCACCGCGGCGAGCACCTCGCGCGGCGCGGTGTTCACGTTGACCGGGGTGCGCTTGGGCAGGATCACCACCAGCGTGCTCAGGCGCCGGATCTGCTCCTCGTTCAGGCCGAGCCAGCGCAGCTGCGCCAGCCGCGTGGGCAGCAGCGGCACCTCGCCGGACGGCGCGCTGGCGGGCACCGCCGCGTAGTTCATGCTGAGCCGCAGTTGCTCGACCAGGTTGGTGCTCAGCCCGGCGGCCTGGAAGAGCTGGGCCGCGGCGCGCACTTCCTCGGGCTTGTTGTCGACCAGGTTGCGCAGGTTGAAGCGCGATTGCGCGTCCTCGATGTGGCCGGACAGGAAGGCGTCCGGCCCGGCGTCGGCCGAGTTGTTCTCGTCCTGCGACAGGAAGCTGGACAGGCGCGCCTCGGCCAGCGGCACCGACCAGACCTCGGTGAGGTCGTCCGAGGCCGGCTTGCCGTCGCGCGCGTTCATGTTGTTGCGCTTGTCCTCGCGCAGGATCAGCCGCGCCCAGTCCAGCGCGCCCTGCAGCACCCAGTCCGCCTGGGCGCGGCCGCGGTCGGCGGCCTCGATCTGGATGCTGCGCGCCTGCCGCCACAGCATCGCGGCCGACAGCGTGGTCACCAGCACCACGATCAGCAGCGCGGTCAGCAGCGCGGCGCCGCGAGGCGGTTGTGCCGGACGCGATGGCGAACGAGGCCTGCTCATGAGCCGTTGCTTTCCACCGCGACCTCGCGGACCAGTTCGCCGCGATAGCCGCTGCCCTCGCCGAACTGCAGCCGCATGCGCACGCCCTGCGGCACGGCCACGCGCTGCTTTGGCGCATTGGGCCCGGTCGGCGACGAGGCGGCCGGGTCCTGCGGCACCAGCTCGCCGCTGGATTGCGCGTTGGACCAGGCGTTGCCGCGGAAGAAGAACATCTGCCAGCCGAGCACGCCGTCCAGGCCCGGCATCGCGCGCAGTTCCTCGGCGCTGAGCTGCTGGCTGCGGAACCAGGCGTCCTGCAGGTCGTCCCGGTTCACCACCGGCGCCGATTCCCAGCGCGACAGCCGGCCGTCCCGCAACTGCCACGCCACCAGCTGCAGGCCGGTCTCGCGGCGGCGCGTCATGCGCAGCGTCGCGCCGTCGAAGGCCAGCGCCGAGGGCACCACGCCGCTGTCCTGCACCTCGCGCAGGTCCAGTTCCCACTGCCGCATCAGCGTCTGCAGCGTCTCGGCGCGCTCCATCGCGGCTTCGTTGTGCTCGCGGCTGGTGGTCAGCGCGCTCACCGCGCGCCAGGCCATCACCGACATCACCGCCATCACGACCAGCGCGACCACGACCTCGATCAGCGTGAACCCGCGCGCCGCGCGCCGGAGGGAGGAACCGCCCGGGCGTCGCATCAGTTGCGCCCCACGATGGTGGTCAGGGTCAGCAGCGGGCGGTCGCGGTCGTCGAAGACCTGCGCCTCGACGCGCCGGAAATTGGGATTGGGCGTCGAGCGGACCGCCAGCCTGACGTTGAAGTCCCGACCCATCTGCGTGCAGCTGGCGCTGTTGTCGCCGACGCCGGGGAAGGTCTTGGTCAGGCGCATCTCGGTCAGCTCGTTCTCGGCGCACCACTGCGCCAGCGAGTTGATGGCGAGCCGGTCCGAATTCGAGGTCATCGCGCCGGCAGCCCGCAGGCCGGCCGCCAGGCACAGCGCGACGATGGTCAGCGCCACCAGGACCTCGATGAGGGTGAAGCCGGCGGCACGCGACGCGCGCCCGAGGGCGCCGCTCATGCGCCTCCCTTCGTGATCGCAAAGGGACGCAGGCCGTCGGTGGCGAGCGTGATCCGGTGATCGCCGCGGATCAGCGTCACGCGCTGCGCGCCGATGAGCGGCTCCGGCCCCAGGCGCAGCGTGCGGCCGTTGGCGGCGGCGCCCTGGATCTCGACGATGGGCGTGTCGCCCAGCCAGGGGCGTTCCAGGCCCAGTCGTCTGACCAGCGGGGCAGGCAGGCCGGTGAGGTGGTAGCGGCCGCCATCGTTGCCCGTGTCCGGCACCCAGCGCACGTCCAGCGACGCGGCGCGGGCTTCGGCCCGGGCGGTCTCGAGCACCGAGGCCAGCTGCAGCGCCTCGCGCTCGAGTTGCACGTCGGCGCGGTCCCGCACGGCGACCGCGACGGTCGCGCTGGCGATCGCCACGATGGTGATCGCCACGATCAGCTCGATCAGCGTGAAGCCGCGCTGGGACGGACGGCCGGACGGACGCGCGCGCACGGCTCGGAGCGGTCGATGACGGAGCGGGACGGTGGGGAGGTGGAACGCGCGGCGGGCCGTGCGCTCACTCCCAGGAGCCGACGTCGGCGTCGTTGCCTTCGCCGCCGGGCTTGCCGTCCGCGCCCAGGCTGTAGACGTCGACCTCGCCCTTCAGGCCGGGGTTGTCATACTGGTACGCATTGCCCCAGGGGTCCTTGGGCAGCTTCTCGATGTAGACCTTCCAGTTGGGCGCGGCCGGGCCGTTGGTCGGCTTGGCCACCAGGGCACCCAGGCCCTGCTCGCCGCTCGGGTAGCGGCCGTTGTCCATCTTGTAGAGCTTGAGCGCCTGCATCAGCGTGTTCACGTCGGACCGGGCCGCGGTGCGGCGGGCTTCGGAGACGTGGTTCATCACCGCGGGAACGACCACCGCGCCCATGACGGCGACGATGGTGATGGCGACGATCAGTTCGATCAGCGTGAAGCCGCGCGCGCGGCGCGGAGACAGGGGTCGGCGCATGGTGTGGCAATCCTCGCGGAGCCGCCCTCGGCGGCTCATCGCGCTGCATCATAATCGTCGGATGCATGCACGATGGTTAAGCTTCGTCGTCTGGGCGCTGCTGGCGGCCAGCCTCGCGTATTGGGCGCTGATGCTCATGGCCAAGGGCCCCCAGGCGCCGGCGATGACGCGCCCCGCGATCGCCGACGGCGCGCCGGCCGACTGGACCCGCCTGTTCACCGCCGCCAAGGCCGCGGAAGCGCCGGTCGAAGCCGCTTCCTCGCGCTACCAGCTGCTGGGC
>NZ_VOSR01000613.1:0-10150 GCF_007997345.1 Mitsuaria sp. TWR114 | reverse complement strand
GCGCGCGCGGACCGGCTCGGCCATGCTGGCGGCGATGTGCGCCAGCGCCTCGTCGGCGGTGGGGGCGTCAATCATGTTTCGATGCTAAGCGAAGCGTTCCCGGCGATCCATCGCGAAGATTCCCCCATCTCCCCTCCCCTCGCCCACCCGGGCGCCCACGCGATGACCGCTTGTCCCTTCCATGCGCGGCACGAGGCCGATGCCCAGGTCGTTGGCGCCGCTGATGCCGCTGATGCCGTTGACGCCGATGCCCCGATCGCCGACGCGCTGAGCATCGATGCGCCGCTCGCGCCATTGCTCGACCCCGCATTGCGGATGCGGCCGCCTGACGAGCCGCTGCCGCCGCCGCTGCGCGCCCAAGGTGGGCCGCTGGCCGAAGTCTTCTCGCGCTGGCTGCGGCAGCGCGACGACACGGCCCACGCGCCGGAGAAGGCGGCGCTGTCGCGCGCGCTGCTGGCGCTGTCCGATGACGACGTCCGCGCCCATGCCCGCCGCCAGGCGGCCATCGCCGCGCAGGGCAGCTGGTCCCACTGGCATTGGGCGGTCCCGGCGTCGACGGTGGCGAGCCTGCTGGGCCTGCCCATGGACGAGCTCGCGGCCCAGCGTCGACTGCACGGGCAACTGCGCGCGATGGCGGCCGCTGGGCGCCCAGGCGACGGGCGAGGCGGTCCGCGCCGGCGGCGAGGCGGTAGCGACGCTGCTGGGCGCGCTCGACGACGCCGAGCACCGCGCGCCCGATGCGCCGCTGCAATGGACCTTGCTCCGGCATGCCGGGCCCTCGCGCTGGACCGACCGCGCCGCGTTCACCGCGAACCGGCTCGCGCTGATCTGGCAGAGCCATGAAGCGGGCGCCGCGCTGCTGGGCCATGCGCTGCTCGGTGATTCGTGGATGGGCGGCGCACCGACGCGCGAGGCCCTGCTGCGCCTGGCACGCGACGGCGGCGCCGTGCGCGTGACCCGGCGTTTCGACGTGCGGCAGCAGCCCCCCGCACCGGTCACCGTGCAGCTGGCCGGCACCGATCACCCCTTCGGCGACGGCGCCCACCGCTGCCCGGGACAAGGCCTGGCGCTGGGCACGTCGCTCGCGTCGCTGCAGTGGCTCGCCGAGCAACCGGGGCTGCGTCCGCCGACCGCCGTCGCGCCGCTGGCGTTGCCCAACATGGACATTCCGCAATTCAAGGACGAGGAGCTTTTCCCATGATCGCCGTCATCTTCGAAGTCACGCCCAGCGCCGACGGTCGCGACCGCTACCTCGAGCTCGCCGCCGAGCTCAAGCCCCTGCTGCAGGAGATCGATGGTTTCCTCAGCATCGAGCGCTTCCAGAGCCTGACCGACCCGGGCAAGCTGCTCTCGCTGTCCTTCTGGCGCGACGAGGCGGCGGTGCAGGCCTGGCGGCGCTTGGAGGCGCATCGCCAGGCGCAATCGGAGGGCCGCGCGGGCGTGTTCGCCGACTACCGGCTGCGCGTCGCCGCGGTGCTGCGGGATTACGGCATGCAGGCGCGCGACGAGGCGCCCACGGACAGTCGAGAGCGCCATCGCGCCTGAAGTGCCCATGGCGCCGGTGATGTCGGCGGCATCGGTGGTGTTGGGATAGGCGCATCGGTCGCGCGACGCTCGAGAGCCGCGTAACGCGCGTAACGGTTCTCGCGCTGCCGACTCGTCCATCGCGCGGGCGATTTCGTCGCAGGATGGCGCCGGCGCCGCGCGGCGTGCCGAGAATCGCCGCCATTCCAACGACGCCGCCTCGAAGCCGGCTCCTTGCTTCCCATGTCCTCCCCTTCCCTGCCCGGCTCGGGCACCCCGCGCCTGCATGGCCTGGACACGCTGCGTGCCGCGGCCATCCTGCTGGTCTTCGCCTACCACTACCAGGTCTTCGTCAGCGGCGAGTCGACCTTCGGCTGGCTGAGCCGCATCGGCTGGGCCGGCGTCGACCTGTTCTTCGTGCTCAGCGGTTACCTGATCGCCAACCAGCTGATGGGCGGGATCGCGCGCGGCGAGCGCCTGTCGCTGCCGCGCTTCTATGGCCGGCGCCTGCTGCGCACGCTGCCCAACTTCTACGTCGTGCTGGCGCTCTACCTGTTGCTGCCCCAGCTGATGGGCGGCCGTGAGCCGCCCCCGCTGTGGCGCTTCCTGACCTTCACCCAGAACATCGGCCTGGCGCCCGGCACGGCGTTCTCGCACGCCTGGTCGCTGTGCATCGAGGAGCAGTTCTACCTGATGCTCCCCGCCGCTCTGATGCTGGGCGCGGCCCTGAAGTCGGGCCGGCGCGTGCTGGCCTGGTCGCTGATCGCCGGGCTGACGCTGGCCGCCATCGCGTGGCGCGATCACCTGTGGCGGCGCTACGGCACGCAGGATCCGTCGCTCGGCTACTACCCGCAGCTCTATTACGGCAGCCTCGCGCGCCTGGACGAATTCCTGCCCGGCGTCGCCATCGCCCTGCTGAAGCATGGCCATGCGGACCTGTGGGCCGCGCTCATGCGTCGCGCGCGGATGCTGCTGGTCGTCGGCGTCACGGCCAGCATCGGCATGCTCACGCTGATGCTGCACTTCTATTACATCGACGGCTACGGCTATGGCCACGCGATGAGCAGCTGGGGCTACAGCGCGCTCGCATGGAGCTTCGGGCTGCTGACCCTGGCGGCGCTCGCACCGCGTGGCGCGCTGTCCCGCGTCGAGGTCCCGGGCGCGAATGCGCTGGCGCGATGGTCCTACGCGCTGTACCTCACCCACAAGCCGATCGCCTATGCGCTGCTCCAGCCGTTGGCGGCGGTCGGGCTGACGCGCACCTCGGGCGCGGCGGTGCCGGTGATCGCGGCGGCCTGCCTGCTGGGCGGATGGCTGCTCTACCGGACCGTCGAGCGGCCTTTCCTTGGCTGGCGCGACCGCTGGATCCCGTCGCAGTTTGTTGACGCGACGCGTGCTACAACCGCGGGCCAAAGGAGTCCCCAGCATGCCTAGCCCCCGTTCCTCCCGCCCTCGCCGTCCGGCGGTCCTGTCCCTCGGCGCCCTGGCGCTGAGCCTGCTCGCCACCGCCTGCATGGGCGCGAACGCCGAGGAGATCGGCGACGTGAGCACGGTGTTCAAGTTCATCGGCCCGAACCACAAGATCGTCGTCGACGCCTACGACGACCCGGCGGTGAACGGCGTGACCTGCTACGTCTCCCGCGCGAAGACCGGCGGCATCAAGGGCGGCCTGGGCTTGGCCGAGGACAAGTCCGAGGCCTCCATCGCCTGCCGCGCGGTCGGTCCGATCAGCATCCCCAAGCCGCTGCCGCGGCAGGAGGAGGTGTTCTCCGAGCGCGCCTCGCTGGTGTTCAAGCGGCTGCGCGTCGTCCGCATGGTCGACGCCAAGCGCAACACGCTGGTCTACCTGACCTACTCGGACCGCGTCATCGAGGGCTCGCCGCAGAACAGCGTGACCGCCGTGCCGGTGGACCGCGGCACCGTCATCCCGGTGAAGTAAGGCGCGGCGGTCCTCCATGCCCGTGATCACCGTCTTCACGCCCGACGAGGTCGAGCACCCGGACAGACCGGCCCCGCTGTCCGACTTCAACCGGCAGTTCATCGCCCAGGGCGACTCCTGGTTCTCGATGGGCGGGCTGCCGCTGCAGTCCTCCAACCTGTTCGACGGCATGTCGACACGGACCGCCGCCTGCGCGGTCAATTTCGCCTCGCCCGGCGCCGTGCTGAGGCGCATGACGGATACGGTCCGGGAGCGCCGCTTCCTGCGTCACCTCAACGGCCCGCTGTCCCGCCGCTGGAGCGCGCTGCTGCTGTCCGGCGGCGGCAATGACCTGATCGAGGCGGCCGCGGTCGACCCGACGCAGCCGGCGGCGCTGCGCCTGCTGGCCACGCAGGCGGAGTGGGGCGCCGGCGTCGCGGAGGACCGCTATCTCTCCGACGCGGGCTGGCAGACCTTCAGCGTTCACCTGGATGCGGTCATGCGGCAACTGCTGCGGGAGCGCGACCGGGGCCTCAACCGCGGCATCCCGGTGGTGCTGCACACCTACGACCTGGCCGTGCCGCGTCCGAGCGGCGCGGGCTTCGGCCGCGGCCCCTGGCTGCAGCCCTCGCTCGTGAAGTACGGCGTCCCGCAGGACGCATGGGCCGCCGTGAGCGCGTTGATGCTGCGTCGGCTGAAGGCCTTGCTGTTCCAGATCGCCGCGGCCGTGCCCGATGGGTCGGTGCACATCGTCGACACGCAGGGCACCTTGACGCCGGCACGCGTGACCGACACCGGCGCGACCGCCGACTGGCTCAACGAGATCCATCCGACGAGCGCCGGCTACCGCAAGCTCAGCGCGCACTGGGCGCCGGTGCTGGACCGACTCTGACGCTCGCCGAGGATCGCGTCAGGGCGCGGCGACGACCGGCGACAGCGCGCGTTCGACCTCGAAGCCCTCGTCGATCCAGCCGGTCAGGCCGCCGATCATCAGCTTCACCGGCCGGCCGAGCCGGGCCAGCCGCACCGCGCCGCGATGCGCGCCGTTGCAATGCGGGCCGGCGCAGTACACGACGAACAGCGTGTCCTTCGGATACGTCGCCATCTTGCCTTCGGTGATCTTGCCGTGCGGCAGGCTCAGCGCGCCGGGCAGGTGGCCGCGCTGGTAGAGCTCGTGGCTGCGCACGTCGAGCAGCACGAAGTCCTGGACGCCGCGGGAGAACGCATCGTGGACGTCCCAGCAGTCGGTCTCGAAGGCGAAGGCCTGCTCGAAGTGGGCGAGCGCCTGGGCGCTGGGCGCGGCGGGAATGGCGGAGACATGCGAGCTCATCGGGGGTTCCTTGCTGGGTGGTGGGGATCGATGGCAGCCAGTGTCGCCAAGCGCGGTGTCATGCACGAGTGGCCGGAATGCCGCGTATCGGTAACATCGCGCCATGCCACGCGCCCGCCATGAATCGAGCCCCCCTCCCCGCAAGGGCAGCACCGCCGGCGCGAGGTCCGCCGCCGCCGGCGCCAACGCCGCCAGGTCGAGCCGATCGGCCCAGGCGGCCACCTCGACCGAGGCGCCGCTGGTCGCGATCCTCGCCTACGACCGTCTCTGCATGTTCGAGTTCGGCTGCGCCGTGGAGCTGTTCGCGCTGGACCGGCCCGAGCTCGGCGTCGCCTGGTACCGCCACGCGATCTGCGCGGCCGAGCCCGGTCCGCTGCGCGGCACCGGCGGCGTGCGCGTCGAGGCGCCCCACACGCTGGCGATGCTGCGGCGCGCCGACATCGTCGTCATCCCCGGCTGGCGCGATGCCGCCGAGCGTCCGCCCGAGCCGCTGCTGAAGGCGGTGCGCGCCGCCCATGCGCGCGGCGCGCGGCTGTGCACGATCTGCTCCGGCGTCTTCGTGCTCGCGCACGCGGGGCTGCTCGATGGCCGGCGCGCGACCACCCACTGGCGTTATGCCGAGCGCCTCGCCCGTGAGTTCCCCCCGCATCGAGGTCGATCCCGGCGCGCTCTACGTCGACGAGGGCCAGGTGATCACCTCGGCCGGCTCGGCCGCCGGGCTGGACATGCTGATGCACCTGGTGCGGCGCGACCACGGCGCGCGCATCGCCAACGCGGTGGCGCAGCGGCTGGTGATGTCGCCGCATCGCGAGGGCGGCCAGGCGCAGTTCGTGCCCAGGCCGATGCCCAGCGACGAATCCAGCCCCATCGCCGTGCTGCAGGACTGGTTGCGCGCGCATCCGCGCGAGGTCCACACGGTCGCGTCGATGGCCGATCGCGCCGCGATGAGCGCGCGCACCCTGCAGCGCCGATTCAAGGCGGCCACGGGCCTGGCACCGCTCGAATGGCTGACGCGCGAGCGCGTCGCCATCGCCAAGGAGCTGCTCGAGACCCGCGAGTCGCTGGACGTGGAGGCGGTGGCCGATCTTTCGGGGCTGGGCTCGCCGGAGTCGATGCGGCGGCACTTCCGCTTGCTGGGACTGCCCGCGCCTTCGCGCTACCGGCGGCAGTTCGGCTGATCAGGTCGAGAGGCTCAGCGGAACACCACGCAGGCCGCGCCCGGCATGGCGATGAAGTGGCCGTCGAAGCGCGGCAGCGCCTCGCCGTCGAGCCGGAACACGCAGAGCTGATGACTGCGCTGCAGGCTGACCCAGAGTTCGTGGCCGTCCGGGCTCAGCGTCGCACTGCGCGGGTAGCTGCCCTGGGCCCAGACTTCGCCGCGCCAGGACGGGCGGCCATCCGCAGCCAGGTCGAAGACGGCGATGGCGTCATGCAGCCGGTTCAGCGCGAAGAGCCGGCGCCCGTCGGGCGTGACGAGCAGGTCCGACGCGTAGCTCAGCCCTTCGAAACCCGCCGGCAGGCTGCTGAGCCGCAGCCGGTGCGTGAGCCGGCCGGCCTCGTCCAGGCCCAGCCAGTCGAGCGCATTCGCGGCCTCGTTGAGCAGGTAGAGCTGCCCCGCATCCCTCGGGTGGAAGACGACGTGGCGCGGGCCGCTGCCCGGCGGCAGCGACAGGCCCTCCAGCTCGATCGGCATCTCCCCGCCTTCATCGACGCGCCACACGCGCAGCAGGTCGTGGCCCAGGTCGGTGGCCAGCATCAGCGGCCAGCGCGGATGCCGGCGCACCATGTGCGCATGCGGCTCGGCGCCGGGCCTGGGAGCGATCGACCGATCGGGCGCACGCAGCGCACCGTCGCTCTCCACCACGGCGCGCCGCACGCTGCCATCGCCGTAATGCGCGATCCATGCCTCGCGCGCGCGGCCGGCGTTGTCGTCGAAGGCGAGATGCACCGGCAGCGTGCCGCCCGTCGCGACCCGCGACATCAGCGTGAGCGCCCCGTCGTCGGGATCGACCGCGAAGCTCGCGAGCTCGTGACTGTCCTCGAACAGCGCGTGCAGCCGCCGTCCGCCCTCGGCCAGATGGAGCCAGGTCGGGCTGCCTTCGAGCGGCGCAGCAAGCCGCGCCCACACGCGACCACCGTTCTCCCGCACCAGCGCGTGAACGCCGCCGCAGTGCGGTCCATATCCGCCGGCGAAGGCGAACGGCACGCCCGGCAGGCGAGCCGGGGCGGACGGGAGGGTGGTCGTCAGGCTCATGGGGCCGCGACTTTACGTGCGCGGCCGCATCGGGGCCACAATCGCCGGTCATGACCAGCTCACGCCCGCCTCGCCGGCGGGTGCCGCGCGTATGCGTTTCGACGTCCCGACGCTGTTCAGCCTGATGCTGATCCAGTCCCTGGCGCTGGCGCTGCTGCTGCCCTTGCTGCTGGGCTGGTGCGACAGCATCGCCGCCCGCCGCGCGCAACTCGGCGCCGCTGCCCAGGCCGCCGGCTGGGCCCTGCTGCTGCTGCCGCCCGAAGGCTCGCGCCTGACCGCGACCGTGGCGCTGGGCCTGCTCAGCGCCAGCGTGACGCTGCTGTGGATGGCCGCCGACCGCTGGCTGCCCGGGCGGCTCGGCCGCTTCTTCCAGTACGGCATGCCGGTGCTGGTCATGGTCGGCTACGGCGCCGGCTGGGACAACTACGCGCTGCGCCTGGCCTGGTCCAACGGCTGCATCGGCCTGCAGATGCTGGCGTTCGGCGTCAGCCTGATGCAGCCGGTCAAGCGCGGTCCCGTCGGCCACCTGCGCTGGCGCCTGCTGTTCACCGTCAGCCTGGGCCTGCTGGCGCTGCTCAACCTGGCCCGCGCCTACCTGGCCGGCTTCGACACCGGCAACCTGCCGCGCTTCGACGCGCCGCATCCGCTCAACATGGCCTTCGCCGTCGTGGCCAACGTCTGCGTGCTGGCCGCCGCGATCGCGATCCTGGTGGCCTGGCGCGGCGAGAGCGAGGTCGAGCTGCGCCGCCTCTCCCAGGTCGACGCCGCCACCGGGCTGGCCAACCGGCGCGCGTTCCAGCAGCGCTCGGTGGACATGATCTCGATGGCGCGGCGCTACAGCGAGCCGCTGATGCTGCTGGTCATGGACCTGGACGGCTGCAAGGCGATCAACGCCACCCATGGCGAGCTCAAGGGCGACCAGGCGATCGCGCTGTTCGCCCGCTGCCTGGACGAGCAGAAGCGCCTGGGCGACGTCGTCGCGCGCATCGATGGCCAGCGCTTCGCGGTGATGATGGCGCGCTCGGACCTGGTCGGGCCGCCGGCGCTCGACCGCCGCGTCCGCGAAGCGCTGCTGGCGCTGGCGCCGCGCGAGCTCGGTTTCACGCTCGGTTATTCGGCCGGCTGGGCCAAGCTGCGCAACGGCGACCGCAACATCGAGGACCTGCTGCACCGCGCCGAGGCCGCGCTGTATGCCGCCAAGCGCCAGGGCAAGGGCCGCCTGTGCGCCGAGCCGGGGCTCGAGGCGGAACTCTGCGTGGCGGTGCCCGCCTGAGCCTGAGCCTGAGCCGTCACCGCGCGGCAATCGCCCGCGCGATGCGGCCCCGCGCCGAGCTGGCATGACGTTTGCGTCAGGGTTTTCCAGGTCCCGACCGCGATTCACGAGATCGGTCGGCAGCCGCAGTCCCACCTGGAGTTCCCGTCCATGCACGTCGCCCTCAGCCCCACGGCCGTCCACCCCCGAGCCGCGCGCGCCCTCCATCCACAGGCCAGCGATACCGCCGCCCTGCCGCGACTGGAGCGGGCGCCGATCGAGATCCTCAAGCTGTCGTCCCGCGACCTGCAATGGCTGCCCGCCCTGACCCACTTGCTGATCGACAACGTCCACCTCGGCGCGACGCTGGGCTTCCTGGCGCCGCTGTCGCGCTACCAGGCGCTGGACTACTGGCATGGCGTCTTCGCGCGACTGGGCCAGCACCACATGCTGTGGATCGCCTGCGAGTCCGAAGGTCCCGGCCGGCTGCTGGGCGCGGTCCAGCTCTCGCTGTGCCCGCTGGCGAACGCGCACCACCGCGGGGAGGTCCAGCGGCTGATGGTGCATAGCGAGGAACGCAGCCGCGGCGTGGCGGGTCAGTTGATGTCGCGGCTGGAATGCGCGGCGGCGACGCAGGGGCGCTTTCTGCTGCAGCTCGAGACCTGCGCCGATTCGCAGGCCGAGGCGGTCTTCGCGCACCTCGGCTGGCAACGCGCCGGCCAGATCCCGGACCACTGCCATGGCGCCGAAGGCCAGCTGCAGACCGCGGTGCTGTACTACAAGCGCCTGCCGCATCTGGTCTGAGCCCACACCCGTTCCGGGCCTGCGCCCGGACGACGGTCGGCGCGCCTCACCCGGCGCCGACCAGCCCGGCCAGCAGCGCCTCCACCCGCTTCGCCCGCGAGACCGCGCCGCCGAGCGCCAGCCCGTCCTGCTCCAGCATCACTAGCCCGTGCAGGCCCGACCACAGCGCGGCGGCGCGCGCGGCGGGCAAGGCGGCCGGCGCGATCAACGCGTCCAGGCCCGTGATCAGCGCCTCACGCAACGCGACCGGCGTGTCGAGCATCAGCAGCCGGTAGTCGTGCGGATGCTGCAGGCCCCATGAGACGAAGGCCCGCGCCACCGCGGCCGCCTCGCCGCCGGGCGCCGCGCCGTCGACCGCGCCCTGCAGCCGCGTCAGCACCGCCTGCAGGCTGTCCTGCGCGAGCCGCGCGAGCAGCTCTCCCTTGTCATGGAAGAAGCTGTAGAGCGTCGCGTGCGAGTACCCGACCGCCGCGCCCACCTCGCGCAGCGTCAGCGCCTCGGCGCCGCGCTCGGCGAACAGCTCCCGCGCGGCGGCCAGGATGCCGGCTTCCAGCGCCTGCTTGTGCGCCGCGCGACGCTGCTGCGACGCCGTCGGCGGCAGCCCCGCTTCGTCTGACGGCGCCAGCGCGCTCGCGCCCTCGGCGCCTGCATCGCTCATCGCCTTGCGCTGCGCCTGCCGCTTGAGCGGTCCTTCCGGCTTGGCCACCTTCTGCCGCACGCGCGGTTGCGGCTTGGCGGCCGGACGCGCGTCGGCCGCGCCCGCCGGGCCGGCCTGCACGACGCCCGCGGTGGGGTGCAGGCCCTTCGGACCGCTCGGGCGCGGATCCGGCAGGGGCGCCCGTCCGCCGCTTGTCGATTTACTGACCATTGGTTAGGATTTGATCGTTGGTTCAAACGAAGCCTGAACAATGCCACAAACGCCTGTGATTGGCCAATCCACCGAACCCTTCATTCCTGTGATGCTCGAGTCGGTGTCGGTCGACCACCCCGACGCGGCACTGCTGATGCACCAGCTCAACCAACGGTTGGCATCGCTCAGCGGTGATTCCGGCGCGAGCCGCTTCGACG
>NZ_VOSR01000612.1:0-3699 GCF_007997345.1 Mitsuaria sp. TWR114 | reverse complement strand
TTCGGCGGCGGCACCTTCGAGCGCCCCTGGTTCCAGGGCGGCTCGCCGATGGAGCTGGCCCGCCAGAAGGCCGATGCCGCCTTCGAGTTCTTCGAGAAGCTGGGCGCGCCCTACTACTGCTTCCACGACCGCGACGTCGCCCCCGAGGGCGCCACGCCCAAGGAAAGCCACGACAACCTGCTGCGCCTGGTCGACGTGCTGGGCGAGCACCAGCAGCGCACCGGCATGAAGCTGCTCTGGGGCACCGCCAACCTGTTCAGCCACCGCCGCTTCATGGCCGGCGCCGCGACCAACCCGGATCCGGAGCTCTTCGGCCTGGCCGCGCTGCAGGTGCGCGACGCGATGGACGCGACGATGCGCCTGGGCGGCGAGAACTACGTGCTGTGGGGCGGCCGCGAAGGCTATGAAACCCTGCTCAACACCGACATGGGCCGCGAGCTCGACCAGATGGGTCGTTTCCTCAACATGGTCGTCGAGTACAAGCACCGCAAGGGCTTCAAGGGCACCATCCTGCTCGAGCCCAAGCCGCGCGAGCCCTCCAAGCACCAGTACGACTTCGACAGCGCCACCGTCTACGGCTTCCTGACCCGCTACGGCCTGGAGAAGGAAGTCAAGGTCAACATCGAGGCCAACCACGCCACGCTGTCGGGCCACAGCTTCGAGCACGAGATCGCCACCGCCGCGGCGCTGGGCATCCTGGGCAGCATCGACATGAACCGCGGCGACCCGCAGCTGGGCTGGGACACCGACCAGTTCCCCAACAACGTGCCCGAGCTGGCGCTGGCGATCTATCACATCCTGCAGGCCGGCGGCCTGGGCAGCGGCGGCTTCAACTTCGACGCCAAGGTGCGCCGCCAGTCCATCGACGCCGAGGACCTCTTCCACGGCCACGTCGGCGGCATGGACGTCTGCGCCCGCGCGCTGCTGGTGGCCGAGCAGATGATCGTCGACGGCCGCCTGGCCGCCCATGTCTCGCAGCGTTATGCCGGCTGGGACACGCCGGCGGCGCGCGAGATCCTCGATGGCCGCGTGCCCCTGGACCAGCTCGCCGATCGCGTGCTGGCCCGCAACACCGATGTCGCGCCGCGATCCGGCCGGCAGGAGTACCTGGAGAACCTCGTCAACCGTTTCGCCGGCTGAGCGCCGGCCGCGGCGGACCGCGTTGTCCAGCGGTCCCCGCCGATCCTCGATCCCGACCGTCCTTCCCCGTTCCCGAGCCCAAGCAGTCCACCTCCCCGCCCGAGGTCACGCCGTCAGAGCGGACCCGCACCTAACAGACTGGAGACATCATGAGCAATCGCCAACGGACCGCCGTATCCGTCGCCGCCGCCCAGGCGGCCGTCCTCCTCGGTGGCCTGGCCGCCGGCATCGCCTTCGCCCAGACGGCGCCCGCGCCCGCCCCCAAGCCGGAGCCCAAGCCCGAAGCGCAGATCGAGACCGTGGTCGTCTCGGGCAAGCGCGCCGCGCTGAGCTCGGCCCAGAAGATCAAGCAGAACTCCGACGAGATCGTCGATTCCATCGTCGCCGACGACATCGGCAAGCTGCCCGACCGCTCGGTCACCGAGGTGCTGCAGCGCATCGTCGGCGTCACCATGGACCGCACCATGGCCAAGGGCGACCCGGAGCACTTCTCGGTCGAAGGCTCCGGCATCAGCATCCGCGGCCTGACCTACGTCCGCTCCGAGATGAACGGCCGCGATTCGTTCTCCGCCAACGGCGGCCGCTCGCTCAACTTCGAGGACGTGCCGCCCGAGCTGATGGCCGCGGTCGACGTCTACAAGAACCCCTCCGCGGAGCAGATCGAAGGTTCGATCGGTGGCCTGGTCAACTTGCGCACCGCGATGCCGTTCGACTTTGACGGCCTCAAGACAGCGTTGTCGCTGCAGACCACCTACTCGGACCTGAAGGAGAAATCCTCGCCGAGCGTCTCCGGCATGGTGAGCAACCGCTGGAAGACCGACCTGGGCGAATTCGGCGCGCTGGTCAACATCGCCAGCTCGCGCAGCGGCACCCGCACCGACGCCTTCCAGGTCGAGCCCTACTACCCGCGCACCGACGCGGTGGTCGGCCAGGATCCCAACACGACGCTGTGGATCCCGAAGGGCTCGCAGTGGCGCACGCTGGAATTCGACCGCAAGCGCCAGGGCCTGTACGGCGCGCTGCAGTGGAAGAAGGACGACGTCGACTCCAGCCTGACCTACTTCCGCAGCAAGTACCGGATGCAGTGGGACGAGCGCGCCATCTTCGCCCAGTCCGACCCGTACAAGCTGCAGGTCGCCAACGGCGAGTTCGGCAAGAACGGCCAGCTGCTCTACGGCACGCTGAGCAACAGCGATGGCTCGGGCATCAACTTCGGCGCCGACACCCGCAGCGCCTACCGCAACTCCGAGACCCAGGACCTGGCCTGGAAGCTGAACTGGCGCGCCAATGACCAGTGGTCCTTCTCGTCGGACCTGCAGTACATCCGCGCGACCACCGACAGCTTCGACTCCACCGTCGCCACCGGCGTGCAGATGCCCGAGGAGACCATCGACCTGCGCAGCGGTCGGCCGCAACTGATCTTCAGCGATGCGCAACGCGCGGCGCTGGTCGATCCGGCCAACTACTACTGGGCCTTCACGATGGAGCACAAGGACAAGTCCAAGGCCACCGAGAAGGCCTGGAAGGGCGATGCCCGCTACAAGTTCAAGGACGAGGGCTTCCTGCAGGACCTGCGCTTCGGCGTGCGCTTCACCGAGCGCGACGCCACCACCACCAACACGGTGCCGGGCTACAACTGGTCGCCGATCTCCCAGCCCTGGCAGATCGGCTGGGACATCAACCACCTGGCCTTCCTGAACGATCCGCGCTTCAGCGCCGATACCTACGTCCACAACTTCAACAACTTCTTCAGCGGCAAGGCCTCGGTGCCGTCGCTGATCTTCCCGACGGTCTCCACCACCTCGGGGTATCCGGACAGCTACGCCGCGCTGCACAAGTACCACGACATCCTGTGCGCCGAGCAGCATGGCGGCGACACCTCGGCCTGCGCGCCGTGGACGCCGGCCTCCTTCGGCACCGACCCCTCCGGCACCAACAAGCAGCGCGAGCGCACGCAGGCCGCCTTCGCGCAGCTGCGCTTCGGCATGGACGACTGGAAGTACCCGGTGGACGGCAACATCGGCCTGCGCGTGGTGCGCACCGAATCGCGCGCCGACGGCTACACGGTCTTCACCAGCAAGCAGGTGCCCAGCGGCGCCACCGGCGTGCCGGTGCCGGTGATCCCGAACTTCTCGGAAGCCGGCACCTTCAACAACAGCTACACCGACGCGCTGCCCAGCCTGAACCTGCGGATGAAGGCCAGCGAGAAGCTGCAGTTCCGCTTCGCGCTGGGCAAGGGCATCTCGCGGCCCGACTTCAGCCAGCTGCAGGCCTACACGACGATGTCGCAGGACTTCACCTCGACGACGGTCAACGGCCAGACGGTGGTGAGCAACGTGACGCAGACCGGCACGGCCTCGGGCAACCCGATGCTCAAGCCGATCAAGTCGACGCAGGGCGACATCACGGCCGAGTGGTACTTCGACCGCACCGGCTCGCTGACCTTCGCGGCCTTCCACAAGCAGCTCAAGGACATCATCCTCAACCAGACCTTCGTCAAGCAGATCCCCGACGCCACCGGCGCGCTGCAGAACTTCATCACCACCGGCCCGATCAACG
>NZ_VOSR01000611.1:0-2042 GCF_007997345.1 Mitsuaria sp. TWR114 | reverse complement strand
CTCGGTGGCCTGGCCGCCGGAGTGGCAATGCCTTCGCTGGCCCAGTTCCGGGTGGAGATCGCCGGTGTCGGCGCCACCCGGCTGCCGATCGCGATCAGCGATTTCAACAACGAGTCGGCCACCGGCCAGCCGCTGGCGGCGATCATCCGCGCCGACCTGGAGCGCAGCGGCCAGTTCAGCATCGTGCCCGGCCAGGCCGGCATGACCGAGACCTCCCAGCCCCAGTTCGTCGACTGGCGCGCGCGCGCCGCCGACGCGCTGGCCGCGGGCTCCGCGACGCGGCTGGCCGACGGCCGCTTCGACGTGCGCTACCGGCTGTGGGATGTCGTCAAGGGCACCGAGCTGGGCAGCGAGAGCGTGCCGGTGGTCGCCGCGGACCTGCGCCTGGCGGCCCACAAGATCGCCGACGCCATCTACCAGAAGCTCACCGGCGAGCGCGGCGTCTTCGCGACCCGCCTGGTCTACGTGAACAAGGCCGGCCCGCGTTATTCGCTGCGGGTCTCCGACGCTGACGGCGAGGGCGAGCAGACCGTGCTCAACAGCCCGGAGGCGATCATCTCGCCAGCCTGGTCGCCGGACGGCAACGAGGTGGCCTACGTCAGCTTCGAGTCGCGCAAGGCGGTGGTCTGGATCCAGGACCTGCGCAGCGGCCGCCGTCGCAAGGTCGCCGACTTCCGCGGCACCAACAGCGCGCCGGCGTTCTCGCCCAACGGCCAGCAACTGGTGGTGACGCTCTCCCGCGAGGGCGGCTCCCAGCTGTACCTGATCAACAAGGACGGCTCCGGCGCCAAGCGCCTGACGCAGACCTCGGCCATCGACACGGAAGCGACCTTCTCGCCCGACGGCGCGCAGATCTATTTCGTCAGCGACCGCGGCGGCGCCCCGCAGATCTACCGCATGCCCGCCGGCGGCGGCAGCGCGGAGCGGGTGACCTTCAGCGGCAACTACAACATCAGCCCGTCGATCAGCCCGGACGGCCGCACGCTGGCCTACGTGACCCGCGTCGGCGGCGGCACCTTCAAGCTGTGCGTGATGGACCTGGCCGGCGGCCAGGTGCAGCAGATCACCGACACCAGCGACGACGAGAGCCCGAGCTTCGCGCCCAACGGCAAGCTGATCGTCTACGCGACCCGCTCCGGCGGCCGCGACGTGCTGATGACCACCACGCTCGACGGCAAGGTCAAGGCCAAGCTCGCCACGCCCGGGGTTTCCGACATCCGCGAGCCCGCCTGGGGCCCGTTCGGGAACTGAGCGGCACAGGTGCCGGCCTTGCGTCCTGTCGAGAATCCCGAGGCTTTCGCAACGCCGGGCACATGGATTGCCTACGTTGGCGTCGCGCTTCGCCCGCCGCGTGCGAGCCATGAGCGCGACGTGTCGGACGACTGGCCGCCCGCGCGGGCCTGCCTCGCGGACCTGTCGGCCGATGCTTCACAATTGCTGTTTCCTGCGGCTTCACCGGCGGCGTAGTCCTACCGCCATGTCCTGCCCGTAACCCCCGCCCGCTTTGACCCATAGGAGCGTATGCCCATGAAAATCGAAAAACTGATGCTTGGCCTGGTGGCCGCGGCAGCCCTGACCGCCTGCAGCTCGACCAAGCTGGATGAGCCGGCCCCGGTCGAGAACAAGACCCCGACGCAGACCACCGCCCCGACCCCGCCGACCACCGACAACGCCGGTCAGCGTCCGGTGCAGACGGTGGACCTGGGCGCCCAGCTGGACGCGGCCGTGTCCAACCAGCGCGTCGTGTATTTCGACTTCGACAGCTTCGTCGTCAAGGACGAGTACCGCTCGCTGATCGAGAACCACGCCAAGCGCCTGAACAACAAGAAGACGCTGGCGCTGAGCCTGGAAGGCCATGCCGACGAGCGCGGCGGCCGCGAGTACAACCTGGCCCTGGGCCAGAAGCGCGCTGAAGCCGTCGCCAAGTCGCTGACGCTGCTGGGCGTGGCCGCCAACCAGGTCGAGCCGGTGAGCTTCGGCAAGGAGCGTCCGGCCGACACCGGCCACAACGAGGAAGCCTGGGCCAAGAACCGCCGCGTCGA
>NZ_VOSR01000610.1:0-1011 GCF_007997345.1 Mitsuaria sp. TWR114 | reverse complement strand
CGGCCGGTGCGGCCGATGCGGTGGACGTAGTCCTCGGCCTTCATCGGCAGGCCGAAATTGATGACGTGCGAGATGGTCGGGACGTCGATGCCGCGGGCGGCCACGTCGGTGGCGACCAGCACGCGCAGGTCGCGGCGGCGCAGCGCCATCAGCGTGCGGTTGCGCTTGCCCTGCGGCATGCCGCCGTGCAGCGCGGCGACGCGGTGGCCGATGGCCTCCAGCTGCTCGGCCAGCCACTCGGTGTCCTGCTGGGTGCTGGTGAAGACCACGGCCTGGTCGACGTCGCGCTCGCCCAGGATGTGCTCCAGCAGCTTGCGCTTGTGCTGGCCGTTGTCGGCCCAGTGCAGGCGCTGCTCGATGTTCTCGTGGGTCTCGGTGTGGCCCGACACGTCGATGCGCTGCGGGTCCTTCATCAGCTGGGCGGCCAGGCGGCCGGTGTTGCCGGCGAAGGTCGCGCTGTACATCAGCGTCTGGCGGGTGGCGGGGATCTGCTCGGCGACGAAGTTGATGTCGTCGATGAAGCCCATGTCCAGCATGCGGTCGGCCTCGTCGAGCACGAACATCGTCACGTTCTCGAGCTTGCAGCGGCCGCTGTTGATGTGGTCCAGCAGGCGGCCCGGGGTGGCGATCAGGATGTCCAGATGGCCGCTGAGCGCGCGCAGCTGGTGGGCGTAGGGCATGCCGCCCAGCACGGTGGCCACGCGCAGGCCCTGGATGTGGCGGCCGTAGGTCATCGCGGACTTGGCGACCTGCATCGCCAGTTCGCGCGTCGGGGCCAGCACCAGCACGCGCGGGCCGATGGTCTTGGTCTTGTTGCCGGCGGCGCGCTCGGCGCGGGCGGTCAGCACCTGCTGCAGCGCGGGCAGGATGAACGAGGCGGTCTTGCCCGAGCCGGTGCGCGAGGACACCATCAGGTCCGCGCCGGTCAGCGCGGGGGGAATCGCCTGGGCCTGCACCTCGGTGGCGTTTTCGTAGCCGGAGTCCTTGACGGCGCGCAGCAGCGCGTCGTGC
>NZ_VOSR01000061.1:0-6316 GCF_007997345.1 Mitsuaria sp. TWR114 | reverse complement strand
TGAGCAGCTCGACGGTTTCGCGTTCACTGCCAACGGCTGGGTCCAGTCCTACGGCTCGCGCTGCGTGAAGCCGCCGGTGCTGTTCGGCGACGTCGCGCGGCCAGCGCCGATGACGGTCGAGTGGACGCGCTTCGCGCAGGGCCTCACCGACCGGCCGATGAAGGGCATGCTCACCGGGCCGATCACGATCCTGCAATGGTCCTTCGTGCGCGACGACCAGCCGCGCGCCGACACGGCACTGCAGATCGCGCTGGCCATCCGGGACGAGGTCGCCGACCTGGAGACCGCCGGCATCGCCGTCATCCAGATCGACGAGCCGGCGATCCGCGAGGGACTGCCGCTGCGCCAGGCGGAGCGGGCCGGCTACCTCGCCTGGGCGACGCGTGCCTTCCGTGTCGCCGCGTCACCGGTCGGGGACGCGACGCAGATCCACACGCACATGTGCTACTCGGAGTTCAACGACATCCTCCCGGACATCGCCGCGATGGATGCCGACGTCATCACCATCGAGACCAGCCGCTCCGACATGGAGCTGCTGCGCGGTTTCGGCGGGGAAGGGGGCGGCTTCCGCTATCCCAACGAGATCGGTCCCGGCGTCTACGACATCCATTCGCCCCGGGTGCCCGGCAGCGACGAGATGCTGCGGCTGCTGCGCAAGGCGGCGGAGGTGATTCCCGCGGATCAGCTGTGGGTCAATCCGGACTGCGGCCTGAAGACGCGGGGATGGCCGGAGACCGAGGCGGCGCTACGGCACATGGTGGAGGCGGCGAAGGCGCTGCGCGGCGAAGGGCTCGTCCGCTGAGCGACGACGCGGGGGACGACCACTTCGCAGTGGGGGTGGCCCACCTCGATGAGGGGCTGGAAGGGCGACGGGCGCTCATTTCAGGGCACGCCGGACGTGTTGAAGAACTGCGCTCCGGAGGCTTTCCTTGAAGTTCGACACGGGGGCGCGTCCGGACGATGGCATCACCAATATTTCCACTGTCGTCATTGATTTCGGCTGAAGAAAAACCCGGCCTGAGCCGGGTTTCTCGTTTCAGGTTCCTCGTCAACCAGCGGGCAGCGATGTGTTACATGAACAAATGTTCTCCGGCGTTCTCACCGCCTAGCACCACGTAATTCACCTTGCGCAGATCCGCCAAGCTGCGACCGCCAGCGTAGGAAATCGAGCTCTGCAGGTCTTCTTCCATTTCCCGGAAGGTGTCGGCCAGCTTCCCCTTCACCGGCTCGAGGATGCGCTTGCCTTCCACGTGCTTGTATTCGCCCTTGTTGAAGTCGGACGCGGAGCCGTAGTACTCCTTGTAGCGCTTGCCGTCGACCTCGACGGTATTGCCCGGCGACTCCTCATGGCCCGCGAACAGCGAGCCGATCATCACCATCGCCGCGCCGAAGCGCACGCTCTTGGCGATGTCGCCGTGATGACGGATGCCGCCGTCGGCAATGATGGGTTTGGTCGCCACCCGCGCGCACCACTTCAGCGCCGAGAGCTGCCAGCCCCCCGTGCCGAAGCCGGTCTTGAGCCGCGTGATGCAGACCTTGCCCGGGCCGATGCCGACCTTGGTCGCGTCCGCGCCCCAGTTCTCCAGGTCGATGACGCCCTCCGGCGTGCCGACGTTCCCCGCGATCACGAAGGTCTGCGGCAGCTTCTGCTTGATGTGCGCGATCATCCGCTGCACCGCGTCGGCGTGGCCGTGGGCGATGTCGATGGTGATGTAGTCGGCGCCCAGGCCCTCGGCCGCGAGGCGGTCGATGAGCGCGTAGTCGGCTTCCTTGACGCCGGCGCTGAGGGAGACCAGCAGGCCCTTGTCCCGCATCGTGCGGGCGAAGGCGACCGCGTCCAGGTCGAAGCGATGCATCACGTAGAAGTAGCCGTTGGCGGCCAGCCATTCGGTGATGGACTCGTCGACGACCGTCTTCATGTTGGCCGGCACCACCGGCAGCTTGAAGCGGCGGGGGCCGAAGTCGATCGAGGTGTCGCACTCGCTGCGGCTGGTCACGCGGCACTTGCGCGGCAGCAGCAGGATGTTGTCGTAGTCAAAGATTTCCATGGTCCAAAGTCGCAAAGTCGGGCTGCGTTGATGCAGTGCATGCCCTGGGCTGCGAGCGCTTGACTTGGGACCCGGCCAAAAAAAACCGGGTCCCAAAATTTGGGCCCGGTGGCTCATTCTACGCATGCCCCGGCGACGGCCTCGCCACCTTGCGGTGCAGCATGCACGGATCGGGGGCTTTTGAGCGCAGTTCGCTAAACTTCGCCCCCTTGGCCCCTCACCGGGCGACCTCAAAAGACCAGCCCCATGCATTCCGTCGTCATCAGCGGCACCGGCCTGTACCAACCGCCGCACGTCATCACCAACACCGAGCTGGTGGAGGCCTTCAACCGCTACGTCGACCTGCAGAACGCCGAGCACGCCCAGGCCATCGCTGCCGGCACGCGCGAGCCGCTGGTGCATTCGAGCGTCGAGTTCATCGAGAAGGCCTCCGGCATCAAGCAGCGCTATGTGATCGAGAAGGAAGGCGTGCTGGACCCGACGCGCATGTACCCGCGCTTCCAGGAACGCGCCGATGACCAGCTGTCGCTGATGGCCGAGATCGCCGTCGACGCCGCCCGCAAGGCGCTGGCCGCGGCGGGGCGCCAGCCGGAAGACGTCGACGCGGTGTTCTGCTCGGCCGCCAACATGCAGCGCGCCTATCCGGCGATGGCGGTGGAGATCCAGCAGGCGCTGGGCGCGGGCGGCTACGGCTTCGACATGAACGTGGCCTGCTCGTCGGCGACCTTCGCGCTGGAGCAGGCCTACAACGCGGTGCGCTCGGGCGCATCCAAGTGCGTGCTGATCGTGAATCCGGAGATCACCTCGGCCCACCTGGAGTGGAAGGACCGCGACTGCCACTTCATCTTCGGCGACGTCTGCACGGCCATCCTTGTCGAGCGCGCCGACCTGGCGGTCGCCCCGGAGCAGTGGGAGATCCTGGGCACCAAGCTGGCGACGCAGTTCTCCAACAACATCCGCAACAACTTCGGCTTCATGAACAAGGCCGAGGACAGCGATCCCGACGCGCGCGACAAGACCTTCCGCCAGGAAGGCCGCAAGGTGTTCAAGGAAGTGGTGCCCATCGCCGCCGCGCACATCGAGCACCATCTCGCCGCGCTGCACATCCAGCCCACCGACGTCAGCCGCTACTGGCTGCACCAGGCCAACCTGGGCATGAACCAGCTGGTGATCAAGAAGCTGGTCGGCGGCGAGGCCGGCGCGGAGATCGCGCCGCTGATCCTGGACACCTATGCCAACACCGCCTCGGCCGGCTCGGTGATCGCCTTCCACGAGCACCGCGCCAACCTGAAGCAGGGCGACCTGGGCGTGATCTGCTCGTTCGGCGCGGGGTATTCGGTGGGCAGCGTGATCGTCAGGAAGCGCTGAGACCCCACCGGGCCCCCTGAACAGGTGGCCCGCTCCCCCGGCGGAACGGCGCAGCATTGCGGCGGGAGCGCCGCCCCTGTCGGGCGGTCGCGCCGTTCACCAAGGAGCGAACCATGGTCCCGTTGCTCCGCGTGCTGCGTGCGCCGCGTGCGTTGCGTGTGCTGTGTGGATTGGCCTGTGGCGCCGCGCTGCTGTCGGTCCCGGCGCCGGCGTCCGCGCAACCTGAGCCGCCGCCCCGTCAGCGGATCGTGATCATGCCCAAGCTGGTGGGCATCGCGTACTACGACGCGGTGAAGACCGGCATCGACGCCGCCGCCCGCGAACTGCCCGATGTGTCGGTGACCTGGACCGGGCCGACGCAGGACCAGGTCGAGAAGCAGATCGAGATGATCGAGCGGCTCATCCCCACGAAACCGGACCTGATCGCGGTCGCGTCGAACGACCCGGTCGCGATCGCGCCGGTGCTGGCCAAGGCGCAGCGCGCCGGCATCCGCGTGATGAGCTGGGACGGCGACAGCCAGCAGCGCGAGTTCTTCGTCAACCTGGTGGACTTCGAGGAATTCGGCGCGCGGCTGGTCGAGTCCGTGGTGCGCGAGATCGGCCCCAAGGGGGACATCGCCCTCGTCACCACCAGCTTCACCGCGCCGAACCAGACCAGCTGGATCGACGCGATGAAGCGGACGATCTACCGCAAGCATCCGGAGCTGCGCATCGTCGACATCCGCCCCGCGGGCGAGAGCACCGAGGAGGCCTACCGGATCGCGCAGGACTACCTGAAGTCGATGCCCGGCCTGAAGGCCATCGTCGCGCTGGGCGCGCCCAACCTGCCCGGCGTCGCGCGCGCGGTCCGGGATGCGGGGCGCGTCGGCCAGGTGGCCGTCATCGGCAACTCGACGCCCAACCTGATGCGCAGCTTCCTCAAGGACGGCACGGTCCGGACGGTGCTGCTCTGGAACGCGCCGGACCATGGCTACCTCACCGTCTACTGCGCGCGCCAGCTGCTCGCCGGCGGCCTGAAGGCGGGGCAGGCCTTCGACGCCGGCCGGCTCGGCCGCTTCACGCCGCGCAAGGACGCGATCAGCCTGCAGGTGGCGTTGCCCGTCATGGTGTTCACGAAAGACAACGTGGACCAGTTCAGGTTCTGAGGCGAGGACCGGCCGTGAAGGTCTCGACGCGACTCAACCTGCTGTCGCTGCTCATCGTGCTGGCGATGACGGCCCTGGTGCTGGGCGCGGCGGTGGTGTTCCTGCAGTCCGACCTGCGGCAGTCACGCGAGCGCCTGATGCAGCTGGAACTGCAGGGCGCGACCCAGGCGATCCGGCAGCAGCTGTACCGCTCCGGCGTGCGCGCGGCCGCCCGCGAGGCCGAGGAGCAACTGCGTCAGCTGCGCCAGAAGGAGGGCTTCGCCTCGGCCACGCTCTTCATCGTCGAGCGCAATGACCTGCGCGTCGTCTACCACCCGCAGGGGCCGATCGGCCAACGCGCCCGGCATGCCTTCGTCGCGGAGATGGTGCGGCAGGGGACCGGCTCGCTGGAGTACGACTACCTCGGCGACCGCCGCATGGCGGTGTTCCATGGGCTGGAACCCGTCGGATGGGTGATCGGCGTGGCCGTGTCGCAGCAGGAGATGTACGCGCCGATGGTCCGGTTCATGCAGGCGATCGGCGGTATCACCTTCGGCGCCCTGTGCCTGGGCGGGGTGGTGGTCCACCTGTTCGGCCGCTGGCTGATGCGGCGTGTGCGCGTGGCGCTGGACTGCGTCGAGCGCATCGAGCACGGCGACCTGACGGCACGGGTGGCGCAGGCGGGCGTCGACGACGAGATCGGCGAGCTGCAGCGCGGCATCAACGCGATGGCCGGGCGCATCGAGGAACGCACCGTCTCGCAGCACGAGGCGCAACAGGCCCTGAGCGCGAGCGAGGCGCGCCTGCGCCGCGTGATCGAGTCCAGCATGATCGGCATCTTCTTCTGGGAGGTGTCGGGCGCGGTGACCGAGACCAACGACGCCTTCCTGGAGATCATCGGCTACACCCGCGAGGACCTGGAGGCGGGGCGCATCGACTGGACGGCGCTCACGCCGCCGGAGGAGGCCGAGGCCGACCGGCGGGCGATCGAGCAGCTGCGCGCCACCGGTCGCTGCGCGTCCTACGAGAAGCACTACCTCCACCGGGACGGGCACCGGGTGCCGGTGCTGATCGGCGGCGCGCTGCTGAGCGACTCGACCCGGCAGGGCGTGGCCTTCATCGTCGACCTCAGCGAGCGCCGCCAGGCCGAGGCCGACCGCCACGCGCGTCGCGTGGCCGAGGCGGCGAGCAGCGCCAAGAGCGAGTTCCTGGCCAACATGAGCCACGAGATCCGCACGCCGATGAACGCGATCCTGGGCATGTCCTACCTCGCGCTGCAGAGCGGGCTCAACCCGCAGCAGCACAACTACATCCAGAAGGTGCATGCCTCGGCCGAATCGCTGCTGGGGATCATCAACGACATCCTGGACTTCTCGAAGATCGAGGCCGGCAAGCTGGACATGGAGGCGATCCCGTTCAACCTGTCGGACGTGATGGACAACCTGGCCAACCTGATCGGGCTGAAGGCGGAAGAGAAGGGACTGGAGCTGCTGTTCGTCGAGCCGCCGGAGCTGCCCGAGGCGCTGGTCGGCGACCCGTCGCGGCTGGGGCAGGTGCTGCTGAACCTGGGCAACAACGCCGTCAAGTTCACCGAGCGCGGCGAGGTCGTCATCGGCGTGGCGGTGCTGGCGCGCGACGACGCGTCGGTGCGCTTGCGCTTCGAGGTGAGCGACACCGGCATCGGCATGAGCGCGGAGCAGCAGGGCCGTCTGTTCGAGCCCTTCACCCAGGCGGACGCGTCGACCAGCCGGCGTTATGGCGGCACCGGCCTGGGCC
>NZ_VOSR01000609.1:0-10668 GCF_007997345.1 Mitsuaria sp. TWR114 | reverse complement strand
CGGGTTCCACCGGTAGTCGCCGACACGCTCGTCGAAGGGGCCACCATTGGCGAAGCTCGCCGGGAAACGGCCGCTGCCCTTGCCGAGCAGCCATTCGTCCATGGTCTTGAGCAGGTCCAGGCCGATGCGCCAGTGCTCAAGGCGGCCCTCGAAGTCCTGCTGCCCGGTCGACATCCGCTGGCCGATGTACGCGCCCCCGCCCAGCGCCGCGACCATCTTCGCGAAGCGCTCCGCCGCCGCGCCGCTGTCCAGCGCCGCCTGCAGCTTCACGCGCGCGGCCGCCGTGTCAGACGCCAGCCCACCGAGCACCAGCATCTCGGCGCACAGCGCCAGCGTCAGTTCATGGGTGCGAGCCTCGCGCGGTCCGTCGCCCTTCAGGTAGTCGATGGCCCCGCGCACCTCCAGCGCGTTGCCCACTTCCCGGCCCAGCACCTGGTTCATGTCGGTGATCAGCGCCCGCGTGCGCAGGCCCGCGCCACCGGCCACCTCGACGATGCTGCGCGCCAGCTCCTGGCCGAACTCGGGCGTCGCCGCGAAGGCGCCGTTGCCGCACTTGATGTCCATCGCCAGGCCCTGCAGGCCGGCCGCCAGCTTCTTCGACAGGATGCTCGCGGTGATCAGCGGCACGCTCTCGACGGTGGCGGTGATGTCACGCACCGCGTAGAAGCGCTTGTCGGCGGGCGCCAGGTCGCTGGTCTGGCCGATGATGGCGCAGGCCAGCGTGCGGACGATGCGGTCGAAGTCCGCCGGCGCCGGCGTCGTCGTGTAGCCGGGGATGGCCTCGAGCTTGTCGACGGTGCCGCCGGTGTGCCCCAGGCCACGGCCCGCGATCATCGGCACGTAGCCGCCGCAGGCCGCCACCATCGGCGCGATCATCAGGCTCAGCTTGTCGCCCACGCCGCCGCTCGAGTGCTTGTCCAGCACCGGCCCCGGCATGTCGGGCCAGCGCATCACGCGGCCGCTGTCCATCATCGCGCGCGTCAGCGCGACCGCCTCGTCCCGTCCCATGCCGCGCAGGAACACCGCCATGCCGAGCGCGGCCACCTGGCCCTCGCTCCAGCTGCCGTCCACCAGCCCGCGCACGAAGTGCCGGATCTGGGCCTCGTCCAGCGCGCGCCCCTCGCGCTTGGCCCGAATGATTTCCTGCGCCAGCATGATCGCCGCGTCCCTTCGATGTGTGGTCGTTGTCTCAGCGCCCCTTGTCGGCCGGGGCGTCGCTTCGTGATGGCCATCGCGGCAAGGTCGCGGATTCGTCGCGATGCGCCGCTCGCCGAGCCGCTTCTTTGTCGCGTCTTTGCCGCTTCTGCGCCCGTGCGTCGTCGCGTCAGTAGGCCGCGCTGACGGCCGCGCTGTCCTGCCCGGCCAGCACCGCCTCGATGTCGCCCAGCAGCCCGCTGGCGCCGAAGCGCATGCGGTGGGCCGTCAGCGCGCTCACGCCCAGCGCATCGGCGGCAAGCTGCAGGTAGCCGCGCGCATCCGCCACCGAGCGGATCCCGCCCGAGGCCTTGAAGCCCGCGTTGCCCAGGCCGCTCGCCGCGATCTCGCGCAGCATCGTCGCGGCCGCCTCGGGCGTGGCCGACACGGGGCTCTTGCCGGTGCTGGTCTTGACGAAGTCGGCCCCGGCCATCAGCGCCTGGCGCGTGGCCTCGGCGATGCGCGCCGGCGAGCCCAGCTCGCCCGATTCGATGATCACCTTCAAGGTCAGTGGGCGCGTCGCGTGGCGGACCTCCGCGAGGAACTCCGCCACCTCGGTCGATTGCCCCGCCATCAGCGCCTTGTACGGCAGCACCACGTCGACCTCCTGCGCGCCGGCCTGCGCGATCGCATCGACCTCGGCCAGCACGCGCGGCAGATCGAGGCTGCCATCGGGGAAATTCGCGACCGCCGCGACCCGGATGTCCGCGGGCAAGGCGGCACGCGCCTGCGCGACGAAGCGGGGCCAGACGCAGACCGCGGCGACGTGGCCGCGCTCCGGCGCGCCGATGGCGCGGGCGCACAGCGCGTCGATGTCGGCCGCGGTGTCGCCATCGTTCAGGCTGGTCAGGTCCAGGCATTGCAGCGCCAGTCGCGCCGCTTGTTCAAGACTCATCTCGGTCTTCATCTACTGCTCCCAGGGCTGCGTCACGCAGCGCGCGGCATTGGCTGACCGGCGCACGGCGCCGCGCGCCCCGTGCTCCGGACGGAGGGGCGATCACGGCCTCGCGAGGCCGGACCGCCGGCCCGATCTTGCGCCTTCCGGGCGGATCAGCCCTTGAGCGATGCCAGCGTCGCCAACGAGGCCAAGTACTGGCCCAGGAAGGCCGCCGCGCGCTCGCCCGAGGCCTTGGCCTGCTGCAGCGTCAGCGCGTGCGTCAGCGCCTCGTCCGACATGCCCGCGGCCATGTTGGTGATCAGCGCCAGGCCTGCGACGCGCAGCCCGGCATGACGCGCCAGGATGGTCTCCGGCACGGTGCTCATGCCCACCGCGTCGGCGCCCCAGGCGGCGAACATGCGGATCTCGGCCGGCGTCTCGAAGTGCGGACCGACGGCCCACACGTACACGCCCTCGGTCAGCACCATGTTGAGGTCGCGCGCGACCTTGAAGCCCTGCTGGCGCAGCTCGGCGTCGTAGGCGACGCTCATGTCGCAGAAGCGGTCGCTGCCCGGCAGGCCGGTCAGCGGCGAGCGCTGCGGCGCATTGATGTGGTCCGAGATCAGCATCAGGCTGCCCGGCGGCTGGTGCGAGCGCAGGCTGCCCGACGCATTCGTCAGCACCAGCACCTTCACGCCCCAGGCCTTCAGGCTGCGGATCGCGCCGGCCATGCCGGTGCAGTCGCCGCTCTCGTAGGTGTGCGCGCGGCCGCGCAGCATCGCCACGCGCTGCTGGCCGACGCGGCCGACCGCGATCTCGGCCACGTGGCCCTCGACCTTGGGCTGGGGGAAGGCCGGCAGCTGCGCATACGGCAGGTGCTTCGCGTCCTGCAGCTGGTCGACGGCGCCGGCCCAGCCGGAGCCCAGCACCACGGCCACTTCGGGGCCTTGCTCGCCGAAAGTGGCCTTCAGCGTGGCGATGGACGTGGTGATGGCGGCGTCGAGCTCGGCGCTTGCAGGGGCATGGACATGGTTCTCTCCTGTCGCGGCCGTCGTGGCCGCGTCGATGTCAGTTCTTCAGATGGTCGGGACCGAAGCTCGCCGGCAGCAGCTGCTCCAGGGTCCAGTGCGCGCGCACGCCGCTGGCGTCGCCCGCGATCACGATCAACTCCTCGGGCCGCGCGAATTCGCGCAGCTTCTGGCGGCAGCCGCCGCAGGGCGTGATGATTTCCGAGCCAGCGCCGGTCACCATCACCGCGCGGGCGATGCGCCCGCCGCCCATGATCATGTGGCCCAGCGCATTGGTTTCCGCGCACCAGCCTTGCGGATAGGCAGCGTTCTCGATGTTGCAGCCGGCATGGATGCGGCCGTGCTCGTCCAGCACCGCGGCGCCGACGAAGTACTTCGAGTACGGCGCATGCGCATGCCGGCGCGCGTCGAGCGCGGCCTTCAGCAGGCGCTCGATGACGTCGGCGGGCAGCGGGATCGAGGCGATGAGGTTCTGCGCGCTCATGTTCAGCGCTCCTTCACGTAGGGCTTGCTCAGCGCCTTGGGCGCGATCGCCTGGCCGATGAAGCCGGCCAGCAGCACCACCGTCAGGAGGTAGGGTAGCGCCTGGATCAGCTGCACCGGCACCTCGCCGATGCCCGGCAGCGACACGCCCTGCAGGCGGATCGCGACGGCGTCCAGGAAGCCGAACAGCAGGCAGGCGCACAGCGTCGGCACCGGCTTCCACTTGCCGAAGATCATCGCGGCCAGCGCGATGAAGCCGCGGCCCGCGGTCATGTTGGGCGAGAACGAGGCGTTCTGCGCCAGCGTCAGGTAGGCGCCGCCCAGGCCGCACAGGATGCCGTTCAGCGCCAGCGCGGTGTAGCGCAGCCGCGGCACGGACACGCCGGCGGCGTCGACCATCGCCGGGTTCTCGCCGACCGCGCGCAGGCGCAGCCCCGGGCGGGTGCGCTCCAGGAAGAACCACACCACGACGACCAGCGCGAAAGCCAGGTAGACCAGCGCGTTGTGACTGAGCAGGCCGTGGCCGATGACCGATGCGGCCCAGCTCCCCGGCGCGGGCTCGGCCCACTGCGGCAGCAGGCCGGTGATGCGCTGCTCGGCGGCGATCGGCGGCGTCTGGCCGCCCTGCGCGAACCAGGCGATGCCCAGCACCACCGTCAGGCCGGCGGCCACCATGTTCAGCGCGACGCCGGACACGACCTGGTCGCCCCGGTGCGTCACGGTGGCGAAGCCGTGGACCATCGACATCGCGATCGCCACGCCGATCGCAGCCAGCAGGCCCAGCGTCGTCGAGTGCGACACGCTGGCCACCGCAGCCGCGGCGAAGGCGGCCGAGAGCATCTTGCCTTCCAGGCCGATGTCGACCACGCCGGAGCGCTCCGACAGCAGGCCCGCGAGCGCGGCGAACAGCAGCGGCGTGGTGACGCGCAGCGTCGACGCCAGCACCGAGCCGATCAGCACCTCATCCATGGGACTTCCCCTCCACCGCGCGCTGCTTGCGCGCGAACGCCGCGTAGAGCTTCGCGAACATCGGCGCGCTCACCATCGCCATCGCGCCGGCGAACAGCACGATCAGGCCCTGCACCGTCACCACCATCTCGCGGCTGAAGCCGGGCACCTCGAAGGAGACCTCGACGCCGCCCTGGTACAGCGTGCCGAACAGCAGCGAGGCCAGCACGATGCCCACCGGGTGGTTGCGGCCCATCAGCGCCACGGCGATGCCGGTGAAGCCGGCGCCGGCGACGAAGTCCAGCGTCAGCTTGCCCTGCACGCCGGCGATCTCGTTGACGCCGACCAGCCCGGCCAGCGCGCCCGACAGGCCCATCGCCGCCAGCACCTGCCAGCGCGGCCGGATGCCGGCGTAATGCGCGGCGCTCGGGTTGGAGCCGACCGCGCGCAGCACGTAGCCGGCGCGGCTCTTCCACAGGAACCACCAGACGAAGACGCTGGCGGCCAGCGCCAGCAGGATGGACAGGTTCAGCGGCGAGGACGGCCACTCGATGCCCAGCTTCGCGAGCAGCTCATGGACCGCCGGCATGCGCGCCGAGTCGGCGAAGGCATCGCTCTCCACCGACATCGAACCCGCCGGACGCAGCCAGTTCACCAGCAGGTAGCCGTTCAGGCCGGCGGCGAGGAAGTTGAACATGATGGTCGTGATGACCACATGGCTGCCGCGCCAGGCCTGCAGGTAGCCGGGCACCGCGGCCCAGACCATGCCGAACAGCGCCGCCGCGAGGATCGCCAGCGGGATCATCACGAAGCCCGGCAGCTTGGGCGCCAGCCACAGCGAGAGCAGCGCCACGCCGATGCCGCCCAGCGTCGCCTGCCCTTCCCCGCCGATGTTGAACAGCCCGCCGTGGAAGGCGACCGCCACGGCCAGGCCGGTGAAGACGAAGGTGGTCGTGTAGTAGAGCGTGTAGCCCAGGCCGCGCGCGCTGCCCAGCGCGCCCTCGAGCAGCACCGACAGCGCCTGCACCGGGCTGGCGCCGATCAGCAGCACCACGCCGCCGGCCACCGCCAGCGCGATCAGCAGGTTCCACAGCGGCAGCAGGACGAGGTCCATCCAGCGCGGCATCTGCAAGGCTTGGGCGCTCATGCGGCGGTCGCCGCGGCCGCGGCGTTCTCGTGGGAGGGGGAAGCGGACATCAGCAGGCCCAGGTTCTTCTCGGTGCAGGCATCGATCGCGAGCTCGCCGGTGATGCGGCCGGCGTTCATGACGATGACGCGGTCGGCCAGCGCCAGGATCTCGTCGAGCTCGCTGGACACCACCAGGATCGCGCAGCCCGCGTCGCGCAGGCGGCGCAGCTGGTTGTGGATGAATTCGATCGCGCCGATGTCCACGCCGCGCGTGGGCTGGCCCACCAGCAGCACCGCCGGCTGCTGGCCGATCTCGCGCGCCAGGATCAGCTTCTGCTGGTTGCCGCCGGAGAACTTGGACGAGCCCAGCTCCGGATTGCGCGGCCGCACGTCGAAGCGCTCCATCATCTCGGCGGTCTGCGCGCGCAGGTGGCGCTGGTCCATGCCCAGGCCGAGCGGGCCGGCACAGTACTGGTCCTGCTCGTGGTAACCGAGCGCGGCCGTCTCCCAGGCCGGGAAGCTCAGCACCATGCCGAGCGCGTGGCGGTCCTCGGGGACGTGCGCCAGCTTGAGTTCGCGCGCGGTGCGCGGGTCCATCCACGCGGCCGCCTGGAAATCGCGCCCCGCCACATGGAGCGCGCCGGCGTCGGGCGCCCGCATGCCGGCCAGCACCTCGAGCAGCTCGCTCTGGCCGTTGCCCGACACGCCGGCCACGCCGACGATCTCGCCCGGGCGCAGCGCCAGCGTGGCGTTGCTCAGCAGATGCACGCCGGAGCCGGTGTCGCTCGCCACGGTCAGGCCCTCGGCCTTGAGCACCGGCTGCTCCGACTGCGGCTTGGCCGCGCCGCCGTCACGGCCCAGGTTGACCTTGCGGCCGACCATGCTCTCGGCCAGGTCCTCGGGACTCGTGTCGCCGATCGCGGTGGTCTTGACCACGGTGCCGGCGCGCATCACGGTCACCGCGTCGCACAGCGCCATCACCTCGCGCAGCTTGTGCGTGATCAGCAGGATGGTGGTGCCGCGCTCGCGCAGGCGGCGCAGCACCTCGAAGAGCTGGTCCGTCTCCTGCGGCGTCAGCACCGCGGTGGGTTCGTCCAGGATCAGGATCCGGGCGCCGCGGTACAGGGCCTTGAGGATCTCCAGCCGCTGCATCTCGCCCACCGGCAGGTCGGCCACGGTGGCGTCCAGGCGCACCGTCAGGCCGGTGTCGCGCATCAGCGTTTCGAGCTCGCGGCGCACCTGCCGCTTGGCGCGCGACAGGAAGAAGGCCGGCTCGGCGCCCAGCATGACGTTATCCAGCGCGGACAGCGTGTCCACCAGCATGAAGTGCTGGTGCACCATGCCGATGCCCAGCGCGATGGCCTGATGCGAATTGGCGATCGAGACGCGCTGGCCGTCGACCTCGATGTGGCCCTCGTCGGCGTGGTAGTAGCCGTAGAGGATCGCCATCAGCGTGCTCTTGCCGGCGCCGTTCTCGCCGACCAGGCCATGCACCGTGCCGCGCTCGACGGCCAGGCTCACCGCCCGGTTGGCCTGCACCGCGCCGAAGCGCTTGGAGATCTCGCACAGACGGACCGCGGGCGCGGCGGCGCCGCGTGGGGACTGTGTCATGTCAGGGACGCTCGCTCGCGAGGGGTCAGTTCTTGCAGGCGTTGTCGGCCATGTAGTCGGCGACCTTGATCTTGCCGGCGATGATGTCGGCCTTGTAGCCGTCGAGCTTGGCCTTGACCGCGGGCGCGATCAGCTTGGCGTTGTTGGCGTCGACGGCGTACTCCACGCCGCCTTCCTTCAGGCCCAGCACGCTGATGCCGGGCTTCCATTCCTTGAGCACGTTGTAGACGGCCACGTCCACGCGCTTGACCATGGAGCTCAGCATGGTGCCAGGCTGCAGGTGGTTCTGGTTGCTGTCCACGCCGATGGCGAACTTGCCGGCGTCCTTGGCCGCTTGATAGACACCGACGCCGGTGCCGCCGGCCGCGGCGAAGACCACGTCCACGCCCTTGGCGAACTGCGCCTTGGCCAGCTCGCCGCCGCGGGTCGGGTCGTTCCAGGCCGAGGCGGTCGTGCCGGTCATGTTCTTGAAGACCTCGACCTTGCCGTTGGCGGCCTTGGCGCCCTGCTCATAACCGCACTCGAACTTGCGGATCAGCGGGATGTCCATGCCGCCGACGAAGCCGACCTTGCCGGTCTTGCTGGTCAGCGCGGCCAGCGCGCCGACGAGGAAGCTGCCTTCCTGCTCCTTGAACAGCACCGACTGCACGTTGGGCTGGTTGACCTTCTCGTCGATGATGACGAACTTGGTCTTGGGGAAGTCCTTGGCCACCTGGTTCAGCGCCGAGGCCTGGGCGAAGCCCACCGAGATGATGGGGCTCGCGCCGCGCTCGGCCATGCGGCGGATCGCCTGCACGCGCTGGGTCTCGTTGCTGATCTCGAACTCGAGGTACTTGCCGCCGGTGTCCTTCTTCCACTGCTCGACGCCGCGGTAGGCGGCCTCGTTGAACGACTTGTCGAACTTGCCGCCCATGTCGAAGATCACCGCCGGGGTGGTCTGCGCGGCCGCGGCGCCGGTCGCCAGGGCCAGCACCAGGCCGGCGGCGATCGAGGTGACGGTCGGGGCGAACGACAGGAAGGGCTTCATCATTGCGATCTCGATGCGAAGGGGTGAGGAGCAGCCGGGCATTCTAAGAAGGCGCGAGTGTAAGCCACGTCAAGGAAAACGCTAAACGTTTGCGGGCTCATCAAATCAGGGGCCGCCTCACTAAATCAGGCCATTGCACACAGCTGGAATGCGGGCTAGTGGCTAGCAGTTCCCGTGCCGGCTCGCGCGGATCGCCAAACGCCCTCGGATTGACCGAAACATCACCCTGGCTCGATCGAGCAAGTTGAGAATTACTATCATTTAGAATGTTCGCTTCGCAAGCCCGCAGGCTCCTCCCGAGATCCCCACGACATGAGCGCTGTCCTTCCCGTCCCCACCCTCGCGCAGGCCGTCCTCGGCCAGGCGCACCGCGTCAAGTCGCTGCAGGCGCCGGCCCATGCGCCGGAATGGAAGCAGATGCTGGAGGAGCTCGGCTTCGTCGCCGGCGAGCACGTCGCCGTGCTGGCCCGCGCGATGCCCGGCGCCGACCCGCTGGTGGTGCGCATCGGCCAGTCGACCTTCGCACTGCGCCGGGCCGAGGCGGACTGCGTGCTGCTCGAGGGCGGCACGAGCGGCGGGCTCACCGTCCCGACCGATGCCGCGATCGATGCCGCGACCGGCCAGGCGGGGGCCGCCCATGCGTGAGGCCGTCGTCCACATTCATCCGGCCGGGCCGCTGCTGGCGCTGGTGGGCAATCCGAACTGCGGCAAGACCGCCCTCTTCAACCGCCTGACGGCAGCCGCCAGAAGGTCGCCAACTACGCCGGCGTGACGGTCGAGCGCAAGGAAGGCCGGCTCAAGACGGCCGCCGGCAAGCTGCTGCGGGTACTGGACCTGCCAGGCACCTACTCGCTGTACCCGCGCTCGCCGGACGAGCGCGTCACCGTCGACGTCCTCGCCGGCCGCGCGCAGGGCGAGAAGCGGCCCGACCTGATCGTCTGCGTGCTGGACGCGACCAACCTGCGCCGCAACCTGCGCCTGTTCCTGTCGGTGCAGCGCCAGGGCCTGCCCTGCGTGGTCGCGCTGAACATGGCCGACCTGGCCCAGCGCCGCGGCATCGAGATCGACACGGCCAGGCTGTCCGCGCTGCTGGGCGTGCCGGTGATCCGCACGGTCGCCACCGACGGCCACGGCCTGGACGACCTGCGCGCGGTGCTGGACCAGCCCGAGCTGTGGAAGACCGCCAGCCCCGTGCCCGAGGGCGAGGACAACGCCCGCATCGGCCACATCCTCAAGGAACTCGGCCTGGACACGCTGCAGGGCGAGCTGCCCAGCGACAAGGTCGACCGCGTCGTGCTGCATCCGGTCTTCGGGCCGATCCTGCTGGCGGTGCTGCTGTTCTTCCTGTTCCAGGCGGTGTTCGCGTGGGCCGAGGTGCCCAAGGGCTGGATCGAGGCCGGCACCGGCTGGCTCGGCGAGCAAGCCGGCGCGCTGCTGCCCGAGGGCCATCTGCGCAGCCTCGTGGTCGATGGCCTGATCGCGGGCGTCGGCGGCGTGCTGGTGTTCCTGCCGCAGATCCTGATCCTGTTCTTCTTCATCCTGCTGCTGGAGGAATCGGGCTACCTGCCGCGCGCGGCCTTCCTGCTGGACCGGCTGATGGGCTCGGTGGGGCTGTCGGGCCGCAGCTTCATCCCGCTGCTGTCGAGCTTCGCCTGCGCGATCCCCGGGATCATGGCCACGCGCTCGATCGCCAATCCGCGCGACCGGCTGGTGACCATCCTGATCGCGCCGCTGATGACCTGCTCGGCGCGGCTGCCGGTGTATGCGCTGCTGATCGGCGCCTTCATCCCGCAGCGCGAGCTGTGGGGCGGCATCGAGCTGCAGGGGCTGGTGCTCTTCGTCCTGTACTTCGCCGGCATCCTCGCGGCGATGGCGGTGGCCTGGGTGCTCAAGCGCTTCACCGACGCGGGCCGCCAGGTGCGTCCGCTGATGATGGAACTGCCCAGCTACCACTGGCCGCATGCGCGCAACGTCGCGATCGGACTGTGGCAGCGCGCGGAGATCTTCATCAAGCGCGTGGGCGGCATCATCCTGGCGCTGACGCTGCTGCTGTGGGTGCTGTCGACCTTCCCCGGCGCGCCCGAGGGCGCCACCGGCCCGGCGATCGAGTACAGCTTCGCCGGCTACCTGGGCCGCGGCCTGGCGACGATCTTCGAGCCCATCGGCTTCAACTGGCAGATCAGCCTGGCGCTGGTGCCGGGCATGGCGGCGCGCGAGATCGCGGTCAGCGCGCTGGGCACGGTGTACGCGCTGTCGGCCACCGGTGACGACGCCACCGCGCAGGCGCTGACGCCGCTGATCTCGTCGACCTGGGGCCTGCCGACCGCGTTCTCGCTGCTGGCCTGGTTCATCTTCGCGCCGCAGTGCATCTC
>NZ_VOSR01000608.1:0-879 GCF_007997345.1 Mitsuaria sp. TWR114 | reverse complement strand
CCAGCGTCAGGCAGAAGTAATGGCGCACCTGGTCCTTGGTGTTGAGCTTCTGCTCGATCAGGTCGCGCGGGCCGGCGGTCTCGCTGTCGAGGTTGCGCTTGTAGCGCTCGTCGTTCTCGCCGGCGGTGCGCTCGATCAGGTTGCGGTGCGACTTCGAATGGGCCTGGATGTCCATCAGCCCCGAGGCCTGCATCTCCGCCAGCTGCGGCCAGCTGACCGCGTCGCCGCCGGCGCCGACGAAATCGGTGTAGACGAACATCGTCGCGGGCAGGCCCAGCTTGCGCAGCACCGGGTAGGCGAACTTGTAGACCGACTCGTAGCCGTCGTCGAAGGTGACGACCACCGCCTTGGGCGGCAGCGGCTCCTTGCCCTCGAGGTAGCCGGTCAGCTGCGAGAGCTTGACGACGCGGTAGTCGTTCTTCGCCAGCCATTCCATCTGGGCGGCGAAGCTGGCCGGGGAGACGGCCATCTTGCCGCCGGTCGTGCCCAGGCGGTGGTAGCAGAGGATGGGGACGGTCTGGAAGCTGCCAGCGCGCACGCCCACCGGGTTCATCGGCTTGAGCGGGACGATCAGCGGCTGGCCGGGATCGGCCTTGGTGACGCCGGCGTTGGCCTCGCTGATCTGCCAGTCGCGGTCCTCGCTGCCCAGCAGCCGGGCGGCGATGCCGCGCAGGGATTCGCCGGCGACGGGGACGTAGATCAACAGCCGGTCATTGCGGGCGATGACCTCGCCGTGGGCGGCGGTCGCGGCGGGCGGCGGGGTCGGCGCGGGCTCGTTCAGCGGCGGCGTGCCGGTGGGGGTGGTGACGCAGGCGGTCAGGGCCAGTGCGGCGAGGATAGCGGCGATGGCGGACGGCATCGGCCGCTGCCCTCACCCCT
>NZ_VOSR01000607.1:0-1587 GCF_007997345.1 Mitsuaria sp. TWR114 | reverse complement strand
CGGCCAGCAGCAGCACGCCGCCCGGCTTGAGCACGCGGAAGACCTCGGACAGCGCGGTCGCCTGATCGACGATGTGATGCAGGGTCTGGTGGCACAGCACGACGTCGACGGAAGCGTCGGGCAGCGGGATGGCTTCGGCATGCGCGTCGTGCAGCGTCACCGGCACCGGCGTGGCCTGGCGCATCGCGGCGCAGCGGGCGGCGAAGTCCGGCTCCGGATCGAGCGCGTGGATCTGGCTGGGCTGGAAGCGCTGGGCCAGCTCGGGCAGCGAATGGCCTTGCCCGGTGCCGATGTCCAGCATCACGCCGCCCTTGGGGATGTCAGGCGCCAGGCGCTGGAGGTCGTCCAGCGCGCGGCCCAGCACGTGGACACGCCAGGTCGGCGTCGAGAGGAACCAGAGGCCGAAGCGGGTCTCGGGCACGAAGGCGGGCTTGCGGGTGGGCAGGGACGTGAGGGGTGTGTTCATGGGGCGTCGTTCGTGCCGGGGTGTGCCGCGGTCGTGTGCTGGTCTGCGTCGAGCGGCGGCAGATGATAGCGGCGGCGGCCTGCGGCGCGCCGAGGCCCGGAGGGGCAAACGATGAACAATGCCCGCAATGGGGGAGCCGGCGCAATGAGGCGAGCTGGAAAAGACAAAGCCCGCAAGACTTGCGTGAACCGCCGGGGTTTACTGATGGGCCTCAGGCCCTGGGCTTTCGACTTGCCCACTTGAAGCCCACGATGCCCCCTGCGATGAGGCAGATGAGCATGAAGCCCAGCGACATCATGAAGGCGTCACCGATGTCGGAGTCCGACTTGATGTATCGAGGGCCATACCAACTGGCAAACAGCTCGACCAGCCCATACGACACCAGGGCAAAGACGACGGCACCGAGCAAGGTAAACAGGGCGCGCTTCATGACATCTGCCAGAACCAGATGGCCTTGGCCTTCTTGTAGTCGCTCCACAAGCCTTGAATGGCAAAGCCTGTGGCGATGCGAAACCAGGAGGAGGTGTCTGTCATGCGGGACTCTTTGAAGAGGTCGATGTGGTCACCGCTGAGGCCTGGACCGTAGTAGTCCTTGATGAAGATCACCCCATGCTTGCCCTTGATCTTGTCGAAGGATGTGGCGACGTCTTTGCCGGTGAACTTCTGAATCTTGCCCGGAAGCACCGCGGCGTTTTTATCCAGCCACGCCGCAAGCTCTTCGGCACGGATCGGATATTTGGGCTTGTCCTTCTCCCATGACCTGGCCCCACCAAACGACTTCAAGTCGACGCCGCAGCGCATGAGGGCAGCGGAGAGGTTGATCGCACACTGGTTCTCGTAGACGGTCTTGTCCAGGATCGGTGCATCCCCTGCGATGTTGGGGTGCTGCTTTCAGAGTTCGGAAAACGTCGGCATCTTTGTGCCCCTCCACTGAAGGCGTGAAGGGCCATTCTGATAACCGTGCGTGGCAAGTTCAGGTGACGAAGGTCAGCCTGAGGGGAATCTCTTTTAGGGACCGGCGAGCCGGAGAAGGTGTGCTTTGCGGGTCTTCGAGGAAGGCGAGGTTGCGCCGCCTTTTGTGCTACTTGGAGCCCAATGGACAAAGCCCGCAAGACTTGCGT
>NZ_VOSR01000606.1:0-11652 GCF_007997345.1 Mitsuaria sp. TWR114 | reverse complement strand
ACGGCCTGATTTCCCCGCGGCGGTGCATCCCGGGATGCACCGCCGCGGGGAAATCAGGCCGTCGGCGGCACATATCCGGCGGGTTGTTCCGCGCCGCCGCCGAAGAAGAACTGCTCCATCTGCCGCGCGAGGTATTGGCGGGCGCGTTGGTCCGCCAGATTCAGGCGGTTTTCGTTGACCAGCATGGTCTGGTGCTTCATCCAGGCCGCCCAGGCTTCCTTGGAGACGTTCTCATAAATGCGCTTGCCGAGTTCGCCGGGATAGACGGGAAAGTCCATGCCTTCGGCTTCCTTCTTCAGATAAACGCATTGCACGGTGCGGGCCATATCAAACCTCGATGTTCAGAAAGTGGGGGGAAGGGACGTCGCCGGGCGGGTTGCGCCGGCGGCGCCGGGTCAGCTGAGTTTCTTGACCAGGACCTGCGAGCGGCGGTCCCAGTTGTATTTGCGCTTGCGTTCCTCGGGCAGCCAGTTCGGGTCGACCGGCTGGAATCCGCGCTTGATGAACCAGTGCATGGTGCGCGTGGTCAGCACGAAGATGCTGGTCAGGCCCATCGCCTTGGCGCGCTGCTCGATGCGCTTGAGGATGCGCTCGCCATCGCCCTGGCCCTGCACGGCGCTGGAGACGGTGAGCGCGGCCATTTCGGCGGTGCGCGCTTCCTGGTAGGGATGCAGCGCCGCGCAGCCGAATATCACGCCGTCGTGCTCGATGACGGTATAGGACTCGATGTCGCGCTCGATTTCGCTGCGCTCGCGCTTGACCAGCGTGCCATCGCGCTCGAACGGTTCGATCAGCGCGATCAGGCTGCCGATATCGTCGTGGGTCGCTTCCCGCAGGCTTTCGAGTTTCTCGTCGACCACCATCGTGCCGATGCCGTCGTGGGTATAGACCTCCTGCAGGATCGCGCCATCGACGACGAAAGGCAGGATGTGCGAGCGCTCGACGCCCGATTCGCAAGCCTTCACGCAGTACTTCAGGTAGAAACCGACGTCGGTCGGCTGCGTCGGCGGCGGCAGTTTCGCGATCAGGCGTTTGGCGTCGGCCAGCGCGAGTTCCGTGTCGATCGCGCTTTCCGGATCGTCGGGGTTTTCGCGCACGCCCTCGACCTCGGTCATGAACAGCAGCTTGTCGGCCTGCAGCGCGATCGCGGTTTCGGTCGCGACGTCCTCCATCATCAGATTGAAGGCGTCGCCGGTGGGCGAGAAACCGAAGGGCGACATCAGCACGATGGCGCCGATATCGATGGCGCGCTGGATCGCGGCGGCATCGACGCGGCGCACGATGCCGGAGTGCTTGAAATCAACGCCGTCGACGATGCCCACGGGGCGCGCGGTCAGGAAATTGCCCGATACGACGCGCACCGTGGAATTGGCCATCGGGGTGTTGGGCAGGCCTTGGGAAAACGCCGCCTCGATTTCGAAGCGCAATTGGCCGGCGGCTTCCTGGGCGCTGTCCAGCGCGATGCCATCGGTGATGCGCATGCCGTGGCTGTATTGCGGCTGGTGGCCCTTGAGCGCGAGCTGCTCGTTGACCTGCGGGCGGAATCCGTGGACCAGCACGATCTTGATGCCCATCGCATGCATGATGGCCAGGTCCTGGACGAAGCTGTTGAGCTTGCCGGCTGCGATCATTTCCCCGGTCATCCCGACGACGAAGGTTTCTCCGCGATACGCATGGATATAAGGGGCCACCGCGCGAAACCACGGCACGAAGGTATGGGGGAAGACCAGGCTCATGGGCGCGGATTGTGCAACAGGCTGTCCCCCCAACGCGGCGGGAAGGTCACTTGCGGGACACCGTCCGGCGGCGGAGCATGGCGCCTCCACAACACCCCCCGGAGCGAGACGATGGAAGTCTTCAAGACCCATGGCGCCTTCAGCTGGTCGGAGCTGCTGACCACCGATCCGAAGAAGGCTTCGGAGTTCTACGGCAAGCTGTTCGGTTGGAAGATCGACGTGATGCCGATGCCCGGCGGGCCGGCGGAGGCGCCGCCGTATTACCTGATCAAGACCGCCAAGGGCGGGGACGACGCGATCGGCGGGCTGATGGCCTGTCCGCAGCAGGGCATGCCGCCGGCCTGGGGCGTGTACGTGACCGTCGACAACGTCGACGAGACGGTCGCGCAGGCCAAGGCGATGGGGGCCAAGGTGCTGATGGAGATCATGGAGGTGCCCACCGTGGGACGGATGGCGACCCTTCAGGATCCGCAGGGGGCGGTGATCAACGTGATCACCTACGCCGAGATGCCAGCAGCCTGACGACCGGCTCCCACTTGCGGCGCGAGATAATCCGCGCCCCGTGAGTCAGAACACCAACGCCCCCGCCCCGGCGGCTCCGAAGACGGATCGCGCCCCGCGTCCGCCGCGCCGCCCGCGCCAGCAGGCCGCTCCTCGGCCTCCCGCTCCCGCCAACCCGATCCCGCCGATCGAGTTCCCCGAATCGCTGCCCGTCTCCGGCCGCCGCGAGGAGATCATGCGGGCGCTCGCCGAGCACCAGGTCGTGATCGTCTGCGGCGAGACCGGCTCGGGCAAGACCACGCAGTTGCCCAAGATCGCGCTGGCCATGGGCCGCGGACGCGGCAACGGCGGCGGCCTGATCGGCCATACGCAGCCGCGCCGCATCGCCGCCTCCAGCGTCGCCAAGCGCATCGCCGAGGAGCTCAAGTCGCCGCTGGGCGACGTGGTCGGCTACAAGGTCCGCTTCCAGGACCGGCTGCAGCCCGGCGCCTCGGTCAAGCTGATGACCGACGGCATCCTGCTGGCCGAGACCCAGACCGATCCGCTGCTCCAGGCCTACGACACGCTGATCATCGACGAGGCCCACGAACGCAGCCTCAACATCGACTTCCTGCTCGGCTACCTGCGCGAGATCCTGCCGCGCCGGCCCGACCTGAAGGTCATCGTGACCTCGGCGACCATCGATGCGGACCGCTTCGCGCAGCACTTCGCGTCGGCCAAGGGACCCGCGCCGGTGCTGATGGTCTCCGGGCGGCTGTTCCCGGTCGAGCAGCGCTACCGCCCCTTCGAGGAGTCCCGCGAGTACGACGTCAACGACGCCATCTGCGACGCGGTCGACGAACTCTGGCGCGAAGGGCGCGGTGACGTGCTGGTCTTCCTGCCCGGCGAGCGCGAGATCCGCGAGGCCGCCGAAGCGCTGCGCAAGCATCACCCGCCCGGCGTGGAGGTGCTGCCGCTGTTCGCGCGTCTGTCCGAGCAGGAGCAGAACCGCGTCTTCCAGCCGCACGGCCAGCCGCGCATCGTGCTGGCGACCAACGTCGCCGAGACCTCGTTGACGGTGCCCGGCATCCGCTACGTGATCGATCCCGGCCTGGCGCGCGTCAAGCGCTACAGCTACCGCAACAAGGTCGAGCAGCTGCAGATCGAGAACATCAGCCAGGCCGCCGCCAACCAGCGCGCCGGCCGCTGCGGCCGCGTCAGCAACGGCATCTGCGTGCGGCTCTACGAGGAGAAGGACTTCCTCGGCCGGCCGCGCTTCACCGATCCGGAAATCCTGCGCAGCTCGCTGGCCGGCGTGATCCTGCGGATGAAGGCGCTGCATCTGGGCCAGGTCGAGGACTTCCCCTTCATCGAGCCGCCGCCGCGCAAGGCCATCGCCGACGGCTACCAACTGCTCAACGAGCTGGGCGCCGTCGACGAGCGCAACGAGCTCACCCCCATGGGCAACGAGCTGTCCAAGCTCCCGCTGGACCCGCGCGTGGGCCGCATGATCCTGGAGGCGCGCAAGCGCGACGCGCTCAGCGAAATCCTCATCATCGCCAGCGCGTTGTCCGGCCAGGACGTGCGCGACCGCCCGGCCGAGCAACAGCAGCAGGCCGACGAGAAGCACAAGAAGTTCGACGACGAGAAGTCGGAGTTCATGGGCTATCTGAAGCTGTGGAAGTGGCTCGGCGACGCGCGGGGAGGGGAAGGGGAGCACAAGCTGTCGGTCCGCAAGCAGGAGCAACTGCTGCGCGACAACTTCGTCAGCCCGCGCCGCGTGCGCGAGTGGCGCGACATCTACTCGCAGCTGCACACCGTCGTGGCCGAGCACGGCTGGCGCCTGAACGGCGCGCCGGCGACCTACGAGCAGGTCCATCTGTCGATGCTCGCGGGCCTGCTGGGCAACATCGGCGTCAAGGCCGATGACGACGACTGGTACCTGGGCGCGCGCGGCATCAAGTTCTGGCGCCATCCCGGCGCGCACCTGAGCAAGAAGCCGGGCCGCTGGATCGTCGCGGCGGAGCTGGTCGACACGACGCGGCTGTTCGGCCGCGGCATCGCGGCGATCGAGCCGCAATGGCTGCCGGGCATCGCCGGCCACCTGATCAAGACCCAGCTGCTGGAGCCGCACTGGGAGAAGAAGGCCGCGGAGGTCGTGGCGCTGGAGCGCGCGACGCTCTACGGCATCGTGCTCTACAACAACAAGCGCGTGAACTTCGGCCGCATCGACGCCGCCGCCGCGCGCGAGATCTTCATCCGCGAGGCGCTGGTCAATGGCGACTGGGAGACGCGGCTGCCCTTCCTGGCGCATAACCAGAAGCAGATCGCCAAGGTCGAGGAGTTGGAACACAAGTCGCGCCGGCAGGACGTGCTGGTCGACGACGAGCTGATCCACGCCTTCTACGACCAGCAGCTGCCGGCCGACGTGTACTCGGGCGCGACGCTGGAGAAGTGGTACCGCGAGGCCAGCAAGGCCGATCCCAAGCTGCTGCACCTGAGCCGCGACGAACTGATGCGGCACGAGGCCGCCGGCGTCACCAGCAATGCGTTCCCGAAGACGATCCGGCTGGGCGGCGTCGATTGCACGGCGACCTACCTGCATCAGCCCGGCGACGCGCGCGACGGCCTGACCGTCACCGTGCCGATCTACGCCTTGAACCAGGTCAGCGACGAGCGCGCCGATTGGCTGGTGCCCGGCATGCTCGAGGCCAAGGTCACCGCGCTGCTCAAGAGCCTGCACCAGAAGCCGCGCGCCCGGCTGACGCCGCTGCCCGAGTTCGTCGCCGAGTTCGTCGAGCTGCATCCCTTCGCCCAGGGCAACCTGGTCGAGGTGCTGCTCAAGGCGGTGAAGGAGCGCACGCAGCTGGCGGTCCAGCGCAACGACTTCAAGCTCGAGCAGGTGCCCGCTCACCTGTTCATGAACCTGCGCGTCGTCGACGAGCACGGCCGCCAGCTTGGCCAGGGCCGCAACCTGGCCACGCTCAAGGCGGAACTCGGCGGCCAGGCCCGCTCCGCCTTCCAGGCCCTCGCCGCGCTGAAGCTGCAATCCTCGACCCCGTCGACCGACGCCGCCACCAGCGCCGATGCCCGCACCGACGCCGGCGCAGGCACGGCCGCAGGCGCTGGCGCTGGCGCGGGTCTGAACTCCCTCTCCCGCTCGCGGGAGAGGGCAGGGGTGAGGGCAGCGTCCGCCGAAGGACCAGCCTCTTCCTCGGCCGCCCAACCCTCCCGCGGCATCAAGGCGACGATCGCGCCGCCCCCCAAGCCCGCCGCCGAAGCGACGAAGACCTTCACCGCCTGGACCTTCGGCGAGCTCCCCGAGTTGATGGAGATCCGCAAGGGCGCCCAGACCCTGATCGGCTTCCCGGCGCTGATCGACAAGGGCGCGCACGTCGAGATCGAGGTCTTCGACGAACCCGAGCTCGCCGCCGCGAAGCACCGCGCCGGCCTGCGCCGCCTGATCGCGCTGCAGCTCAAGGAGCCGCTGAAGTACCTCGAGAAGAACATCCCCGACCTGACGCAGATGGCGGTCGCCTACATGAGCCTGGGCACCGCCGAGGAGCTGCGGGACCAGATCGTCGCTGTCGCCCTGGACCGCGCCTTCCTCGCCGACCCGCTCCCCACCGATGAATTCAGCTTCAAGGCCCGCGTCGAGGAAGGCCGCGCGCGCCTGAACCTGATCGCTCAGGAAGTGGCGCGGCTGGCATTCAACGTCCTGATCGAGTACCAGGGCGCGCTGCGCAAGCTCAAGGACACCCGCTCGGCCTCCAAGGAAGTCGTCGATGACATCCAGTCCCAGCTGCAGCGCCTGATGCCCAAGCGCTTCGTGCTGCAGACGCCCTGGAGCCAGCTGCAGCACTTCCCGCGCTACCTCAAGGCGATCACGCTGCGCCTGGACAAGCTGCGCGCGGACGCGGCGCGCGACGCCAAGCTGCTGTCGGAGCTGCGGCCGCTGGAGCAGCGCTGGTCGCGCCGCGTGGCGGAACTCAAGGGCACGCCGGATGCCCGGATCGACGATTTCAGGTGGCAGCTGGAGGAGCTGCGGGTGAGCCTTTTCGCACAGGAACTGAGAACGCCGCAGCCGGTGAGCGTCAAGCGCCTGGAAAAGGTGTGGTCCCAGTTACAAAACTGAGCGGAGAATCGCCCCTACTTCTCCAGGCGAGGACATCGGGTTTTCGGTCCAATCCAAGCTACAAAAGGTCCGTGGCCCCCGCACCACCGGGTGTCGCTCATCGCTCGTGTCTGACAACAACACAACATCCACCGCCGCCCCGATGCGGCGCTTCGGCCGCTTCGAGCTGCGCGCGCTCCTGCACAAGAGCCAGCGCTCGATGCTGTGGGTGGTGTTCGACCCGGCGTCGGGCCAGGACATGTACCTGATGATGCCGCGCGAGAAGCCCAACAGCGAGGCGGCGATGCTGCACTGGCTGAAGACGGTGGACGGGGCCTCGCGGATCCATCATCCCAACCTGGCCCATGTCATCGAGACCGGCCGCGTCGATCCCTGGCCCTATGTCGCTTACGACCGCGCCCTCGGCGAGACGCTCGAGGAGCGCCTGGCGCGTGGCGGTCCGCCGCTGCCGCTGGACGCGGCCGGCTGGGCCGCGCAGGCGCTCGAGGGTCTGGCCTTCGCCCACGAGGCCGGCCATGCGCACCGCGACATCCAGCTCGCCCACCTCGTCGTCGACGGCTCGAACCATGTGCGCGTGCTGGGCCTCGAAGTGGCGCAGGAGATCGTCCCCGCGAGCGCCGACTTCAACGCCGCCACCCGGCGCGCGGTGCGCGAGGCGGCTGAAGAGGACGTCGTCAGCATCGGCCTGCTGCTGCACCGCCTACTGACCGGCAAGCCGGTGCTGGACGAGCCCGACCTGCAGGCGGTGCTGCAGCGCATGCAGCCGCAGGGCCACGAACTGGTGCGCCTGGGCTGGGAAACCCCGTATCCGATCCCCGAGCCGCTGCGCGCGATCGTCAACCGCGCCAGCGACCGCCAGACGCGCCAGCGTTATCACCTGGCGCGCAGCTTCTGGCGCGCGCTGGACGGCTGGCGCCAGTCGGCCGAGCAGGACGACGGCGGCCCGATCGCGCTGCTCAAGGACAAGATGCAGCGCTTCGGCCATCTGCCCAGCACCTCGACGCGGCTGGTGACGACGGTGGCCTCGTCCTCGATGGAATCGCAGCACGGCAGCCAGCTCGCCGCGATGGCGCTCAAGGACATGGCGCTGTCGCTGGAGCTGATCCGGCGCGTCAACAACGCGCTGCGGCAGCAGGGCCCGACCAGCGGCGGCACGGTGCTGAACCTGCAGCGCGCGATCGCGATGCTGGGCCTGAATGGGCTGGAGGACGCGGCCCGCGCGCTCAAGCCCTGGCCCGGCCCGATGAACGACGGCCAGGCGCAGTTCATGCAGAGCGTGATGCGCCGCGTGCAGCGCGCCGGCCAAGTAGCGCAGGCGCTGCGGCCGGCGGGCTACGACGGCGAGGTCGTGTATCTGATCTCGCTGATGCAGAACCTGGGCCGGCTGCTGGTGCAGTACCACTTCCCGGACGACGCGCAGCAGATCCGCCAGTTGCAGGTCGCGCCCGAGGCGACCGAGGACAACCCCAATCCGCGCGGCATGAACGAGCAGTCGGCCGCCTACGCGGTGCTGGGCTGTGACCTGGAAAGCCTGGGCCTGGCGGTGGCCCGCTACTGGGGCCTGGGCGACGAACTGCAGCACATGATGCGCCGCCAGCCGCAGGAGGCGCCGGTGCGCCATGCCGATGGCGACATCGAGCTGCTGCGCCTGACCTGCAGCCTGGCCAACGAGCTGGTGGACGCGCTGGCCGCGCCGGAGCGCAAGCGGCAGGCGGCGATCGAGCTGGCGACGCGGCGTTATGCGCGCGCGCTCGGTCTGGGCCTGCGTGAGATCTACGACGCGCTCGGCGCCAGCGGCGCGATCGCCGACGCCGGCGACAGCGGCCTGGGCGCGATGACCGATCCGTCGATCGGCGCGGCCGCGACCGCCGCGCCGCGCTCCCGGCTGCGGGAGCGCGCTGAATCGGGCGCCCCGGCGAGCTCGCCAGGGACGCGCATGCCCGAGCCCGGCAAGGACCGCCCATGACCGCCATGCCGCCCGCCGTCGGGCGCTTCAAGCCGCTGCGCAGCCTGGGGCAGGGCGCCCAGGCGACGGTGTGGCTGGCTCATGATCCGCGGCTGGACCGCGAGGTGGCGCTGAAGGTGCTGACGCAGGCGGTGGACCGCGCCAGCGTCGATGCCTGGCTGCATGAGGCGCGCGCGGTCAGCCGCTTGACGCATCCCAACATCGTGCCGGTCTTCGAGGCCGACATCGAGGCGGGCCAGACCTACATGGTCTTCGAGTACGTGCCCGGCGGCACGCTGACCGAGCGCCTGCGCCAGCGCGGCCGCCTGCCCGCGCGCGAGGCGGTGACGCTGATGCTGGGCATCCTGGACGGGCTGCACGCGGCCCATCAGGCCGGCGTCGTGCACCGCGACCTGAAACCGTCCAACATCCTGATCGACTCGACCGGCCGCCCAAGGTGATGGACTTCGGCATCGCCGGGCGGGTGGCCGCCGGCGGCAGCGCGGCCAGGCCCAACCGCATCGTCGGCACGCCGGGCTACATCTCGCCGGAGGCGGCGCGCGGCGATGCGCCCTCGCCGGTGATGGACGTGTTCGCGGCGGCCGTGATGCTCAGCGAGATGCTGTCCGGCCAGCGCCTGAACTACGACCCCGATCCGTGGCGCGCGGTGCGCCGCGCGATGGAGCAGACCCTGGACCCGCCCGCGGACCTGGGCCCGGACAGCGACGACGCGCTGCGCGCCGTGCTGCTGCGCGGTCTGGCGCGCGAGTCGGCGCAGCGCTGGTCCGATGCCAAGGCCTTCCACGACGCGCTGGCCGCCTGGCTGCATCCCGCCGGCGAGGCCCCCGACGCGGGCGAGGGCGGCAACGCGACGCTGGAGTTCCTGCTGCGCCGCATGCGCCATCGCAGCGACTTCCCGGCGATGGCCGATTCGGTGGCGCGCATCCAGCGCATGACGCAGTCGGAGAACGAGAGCCTCACCACGCTCTCCAACGAGATCCTCAAGGACGTCGCGCTGACCAACAAGCTGCTGCGGCTGGTCAACACGGTGCAGTTCAGCCACGCCGGCGGCGGGCACATCAGCACGGTGTCGCGCGCGGTGGCGCTGGTGGGCTTCGGCGGCATCCGCAACCTGGCGCTGTCGCTGGTGCTGCTGGAGCGCATGGAGAACAAGCATCACGCGCAGCGCCTGAAGGAGGAGTTCCTGCGCGCGCTGATGGCGGGCTCGCTCGCGCGCGAGCTGTGCCTGGTGCCGCGCGAGAACGAGGAGTCCTTCCTCGCCACGATGTTCCAAGGGCTGGGTCGTCTGCTGGCCGAGTTCTACCTGCCCGAGGAAGCGCAGCAGGTGCGCCGCGTCGTGCGGCCCGAACGCGGCATGGGCGAGCAGGCCGCGCCGCCGATGAGCGAGGCGGCGGCCTCGGCGCAGGTGCTGGGACTGAGCTACGAGAGCCTCGGGCTGGGCGTGGCGCGGCAGTGGGGCTTCCCCGACAGCCTGCAGCGCAGCATGCAGCGGCCCGACGGCGACGCGCCGGCGCGGCTGGTCGAGCATTCGACGGACCGCATGCGCTGGCTGGGCCGCGCCAGCAACGACGTGGCCGACGTGATCCTGAACAGCGATCCGGCCGAGGCCCATGCCAAGGTGCGCGCGATGGCGCAGCGCTACGCACGCGCGCTGGGCGCGAGGCCAAGGCCTTCGAGGCCGCGGCCGACCAAGCGCGGCAGCGGCTGACGCAGCTGGCGCAGGCGATGGACATCAAACTGGCGAAGAACTCGCCCGCGCAGCGGCTGCTGGCGCCGCTGACGCCGTCGGCGGAGGATTCGCTGTCGCCGCACCAGCTGCAGGCGACGATGGTCGAGGGGGCGCCGGCGGGCGGCGTCATCTCGGCGGAGCAGGCGGCGGCGACGCTGGCCGCCGGCATCCAGGACATCACCAACGCGATGGTGGAGAGCTTCAAGCTCAACGAGATCCTGCGGATGATCCTGGAGACGATGTACCGCGGGCTGGGTTTCCGGCGGGTGATCTTCTGCCTGCGCGATCCCAAGACCGAGACGCTGACCGGCCGCTTCGGCCTGGGCGAGGGCGTCGAGGCGGTGGTGCCGAGCTTCCGCGTGCCGCTGCGGGTCATGCCCGGCATGCCGGCCGACCTGTTCACGGCCATCTGCACCAAGGGCGTGGACACCCTGATCGCGGATGCCTCGCAACCCAAGATCGCCGAGCGGCTGCCGGCGTGGTTCCTGAGCGGCGCGAAGGCGCACAGCTTCCTGATCCTGCCGATGGCGCTGCGCGGCGCGCCCTTCGCGATGATCTACGCGGACAAGCCCGAGCCGGGCAGCGTGGTGCTCGACGAGAAGCAGCTCTCGCTGCTGCGCACGCTGCGCAACCAGGCCGTGATGGCCTTCAAGCAGGCGAACTGAGCCCGGCCGCTTCGCGGGGGGGCGCCGCCGCCGTTCGTGAGCGGCTTCACGGATCGCCCTTCCGGGCAGGGGCGCGGCCCGCGAAACCTTGATATTTCCGGCCGAACCGCGCTGCCGGGCCCTCATGGCTTGTCACTGACGCGCCGCCATGCATCAGCCATGGCGACGACAGTCATCCATGAAGGGAAATCCAATGAAGCACGAATTGAAGAAGACGCTGGTCCTGCTGCCGCTGGTGGTCGCGCTGGCGGCCTGTGGCGGCGGTGGGGGCGACAGCAGCTCCGTCGACACGACCCGGAGCGCGGACGGCGCGGGCGCGGGCACCGGCCGGCTGTGGTGAAATGGCGACACCAAGGACACGCCGGCCACGCCGGCCAAGCCCGCGGTGGATGAGCTGTTCCACCTCTCGCCTCGTGGCACGACCGCGCGCTACCTGCTGCTCGGCACCAGCCTGCAATCCACCGGGGCGCTGGAGACCCTCGAGCAGCAACCGACGGGCGGCGTCGTGGCGATGAACGCCCACACGCTGACGGGCCCGGACCTGTCGGTGGCGGACATCGCCGGCGACGAGACCTTCGCGCAGGGCCGGTGGGCCAAGGGCACGGCGCTGGCCGCCGGCAGCACCTCGACCCTGGGGGGCGCGCGCAACGCCGCCTATCACTACGTCGTCCACCTCGCCGCGACCCATTTCCCTGCCGGCGGCACGCTCCGGTGCGATGCCGGCACGTTCACGCGGCCCACGGTCATCAGCAACCCCTCGGCGCCGGCGCTCGGTGTCGCGACGGGCTCGGCCGCGCTGAGCTTCAACGACGCGGGCGCGTGGTCGACGTGTCGGTCACCGCGGCCGCCGGTCACCGCACCGGCACGGTGTCGACAACCGGACGAACGATCGCACCAGGCGCTTCGGCCGTCACCGGGAACTTCTTCAGCCAGGGCGACGG
>NZ_VOSR01000605.1:0-747 GCF_007997345.1 Mitsuaria sp. TWR114 | reverse complement strand
CAGCTCGCGCAGCCGCGGCTGGCCGAATGGTCGCCGGCGGCGCCGGACGCCGTCGCGGCCGCAACACCTGGCACCCGTCCGGAGGCGGCATGACGAGGCTTGTGGTTAAACTGATTTCGAGTGCAGCGCGCAGGCTCTTGCAACCCGGGCGGTGTTTCGCCGTCCTTGCCACCTGCCGTTCCATGCGTCACGGGCGCCGTCTTCACTGTGCCGCGCAGCACCACCGTCGCAGATTCCCATGGGGCTTCCCTGAAGCGAATCGTGCGACGGTGGTGCGCGCGGCGTCGAGTGGACAGCGCCCGTCCCTCAAGCCTTCCAGGCTCTTCGACGAGAAGCGCGCTGCACTCCCCTTCTTCCCCTTCCACCGCTTGTCCGCCGCGTCGCCGGCGCCGCTCCCAGGAGGCGCCGCATGAGCGACCGCGTCCCCACCCGCGCCGAGATCATCGAGCGCATCCGCGCCTCGTCCAAGGACGCCTTCGTCCTCGAGGAAATGCAGCGCCTGGGCTTCTGGCCCGCGGGCGAAGGCAAGCCCTCGATCGAGGCCGCGCTGATCCAGCGCGAGCTCGAGCTGATGAAGGCGCTGGAGGACATGCAGCAGGAGCTGCGCAGCCACAGCGATCCCGAAGCGGCGCTCAAGCGGATGCGCGAGGAGCGCCTGGCGCAGGCCCGCGCGAAGCGCGAGGCGACCGCGCAGGCCCGCGAGCAGCTGGCGATGGCGATGGCCAGCGGCGACGTGCCCGCCGCGGC
>NZ_VOSR01000604.1:0-8083 GCF_007997345.1 Mitsuaria sp. TWR114 | reverse complement strand
AGGCCGTCGATGACGCCGAACCAGAAATTGGCTTCGCGCCCGATGCGGCAGATGCGCTCGCCGACCTCCACCTCCGCCACCTGGATGCTGGCGGAGACCCGCTCGCGCAGTTCCGGCTCGATCGCCTTCAGCCAGGGGATGGCGCCCATCTCCTGCGCGCTCGCGGCCCGCGCCCGCAGCCGCAGCGGCTGCGTCGGCACGGCCCCCGACAGGGACGGGTGCAGGGGCGGCGGGGACGGCGAACCCAGCGCGGCGCGGACAGCGGTGTCGGTGATCGAGGCCATCCCCCGTTCATCGCGCCGGCGCATGACAACAGCCTGACGCGCCCCCCTGGGGAAAACGCTGCCCCGAACTCTCCCTAGGAATGTCGTCGCAACGACAACACGGCGTCAATGAGCCGGCCTACAGTCCATTCACCCCGCGGCATGAGCGCCTCCACCAGAGACGGCGACAGCGGGGACCACAAGGAGACGACGGTGGACCAGACCTTCCCCCGCTTGCTGCTCGCCCATGCACGGCAGCGCCCCGGCGCGCCGGCGCTGCGCGAGAAGGAGCTCGGCATCTGGCAGACGCTGGACTGGGCCGGGCTCGCGGCGCTGGTGCGCGATCTCGCGCACGGCTTCGCCGCCGCCGGCATGGCGCGCGGCCAGCACCTGGTGGTCATCGGCGAGAACCGGCCGCGGCTGTACGCGGCCATGCTCGCCGCGCAGTCGCTGGGCGCGATCCCGGTGCCGCTGTACCAGGACGCGGTGGCCGCCGAGTTCGTCTACCCGCTGCAGAACGCCGAGGTCGCCTTCGCCGTCGTCGAGGACCAGGAGCAGGTCGACAAGCTGCTCGAGATCCGCGACCAGTGCCCGGCGCTGCGCCGCGTCTGGTTCGACGATCCGCGCGGCCTGCGCCATTACGCGGCCGACGGCCTGGGCTCGATCGACGGCCTGTGCGACGACGGCCGCGCCCATGCGATGCGCCATCCCGGCTGGTTCGAGCGCGAGGTCGAGGCCGGCCGCGCCGAGGACGTGGCGGCGATGTTCTTCACCTCCGGCACCACCGGCCATCCGAAGGGCGTGGTCCACACCCATGCGACGCTGATCGACCGCGCGCAGGCGGGCGCGCGCTTCGACCGCCTCACCCACGACGAGGAGGTGCTGGCCTACCTGCCGTGCGCCTGGATCGGCCAGAACATCTTCAGCTATGCGCAGTGGCTGGCCTGCGGCTACGTCGTCAACTGCCCCGAGTCGGCCAGCACCGTCAGCATCGACCTCAAGGAGATTGGCCCGACCTACTACTTCGCGCCGCCACGCGTCTTCGAGGGCCTGCTCACCAGCGTGATGATCCGCATGGAGGACGCCGGCGCGCTCAAGCGCTGGCTCTTCGCGCGGTGCATGGCGCTGGCCCATCGCGTCGGGCCGGCGCTGATGGACGGCCAGCCGGTCGGCGCCTGGGAGCGCTTCAAGTACCGGCTCGGCGACCTCGCCGTCTACGGGCCGCTGCGCAACGCGCTGGGCTTCTCGCGGGTGCGCGTGGCCTACACCGCCGGCGAGGCCATCGGCCCCGACCTGTTCAGCTTCTACCGCTCCATCGGCATCAACCTCAAGCAGCTCTACGGCTCGACCGAGACCGCGGTCTTCGTCTGCCTGCAGCCCGACCACGAGGCCAGGTCCGACACCGTCGGCGTGCCCATCGACGGCGTGGAGATCAAGCTGGCCGAGAGCGGCGAGATCCTGGTGCGCTCGCCGGGCCTGCTCAAGGGCTACTACAAGAACCCCGAGGCGACGGCCGAGGTACTGGGCGCCGACGGCTGGTACCGCACCGGCGACGCGGGTTTCCTCGATGCCGGCGGCCACCTGAAGATCATCGACCGCGCCAAGGACGTCGGCCGGCTGCGCGGCGGCGCGCATGACGGCGCGATGTTCGCGCCCAAGTACGTCGAGAACAAGCTCAAGTTCTTCGCCTTCGTGAAGGAGGCGGTGGCCTTCGGCGATGGCCGCGACCGCGTCTGCGCCTTCGTCAACATCGACTTCGAGGCCGTCGGCAACTGGGCCGAGCGCCGCAACCTGCCCTACGCCGGCTACACCGACCTGGCCGGCAAGCCCGAGGTCTACGCGCTGATCCGCGACTGCGTGGAGAAGGTCAACGCCGACCTCGCGCAGGACGAGCGTCTGGCCGGCAGCCAGATCACCCGCTTCCTCGTGCTGCACAAGGAGCTGGATGCCGACGACGGCGAGCTCACCCGCACCCGCAAGGTCCGCCGCGGCGCGATCGCCGACAAGTACCGGGTGCTGATCGAGGCGCTCTACGACGGCCGGCGTCGCAGTACATCGAGACGGCGGTCCGCTTCGAGGACGGCCGCACCGGCAGCGTCGCCGCCGACCTGCGCATCGAGGAGGCCCGCATCTTCTCGCCCACCCGGAGGGCCGCCTGATGAGCGCCATCGCCACCGCGCCGGGCTCGGCGCTGTTCCAGGATGCCCAGGCCGCCGCGGCCGTCGCCGATCCGGGCGCGCCCGCCGCGAGCGAGTCGCCCGCCGCGCAGCGCCGTGTCGGCGAGGTGATCCTGGAAGTCAGCAACATCACGCTGTCCTTCGGCGGCGTGAAGGCGCTCAACGACATCAGCTTCGACGTCCGCGAGCACGAGATCCGCGCCATCATCGGCCCCAACGGCGCGGGCAAGAGCTCGATGCTGAACTGCATCAACGGCGTCTACCAGCCGCAGCAGGGCCGGGTGCTGTTCCGCGGCGAGGACGTGCGCCGGCTGACCCCGCGCACGCGGCTGCGCCGCATGGCCGAGATGGGCGTGGCGCGCACCTTCCAGAACCTGGCGCTGTTCAAGGGCATGAGCGTGCTGGACAACATCATGAGCGGCCGCAACCTGCGCATGCGCACGGGCCTGTTCGCGCAGGCCTTTCGCAATCCGTGGTGGAGCCCGGCGGAGCGTGAGGAGATCGCGCACCGCGAGCACGTCGAGCGCATCATCGATTTCCTCGAGATCCAGCCGTATCGCAAGACGCCGGTGGGCCGGCTGCCCTACGGGCTGCAGAAGCGCGTCGACCTGGGCCGCGCGCTGGCGATGGAGCCCAAGGTGCTGCTGCTGGACGAGCCGATGGCCGGCATGAACGTCGAGGAGAAGCAGGACATGTGCCGCTTCATCCTGGACGTCAACGACGAGTTCGGCACCACCATCGTGCTGATCGAGCACGACATGGGCGTGGTGATGGACATCAGCGACCGCGTGGTGGTGCTGGACTACGGCCGCAAGATCGGCGACGGCCGGCCCGACGAGGTCCGCGCCAACGAGGACGTGATCCGCGCCTACCTCGGCGCCTCGCATTGACGGCAGGACGCAGGAGCGATCGACATGGGCTTCTTCCTCGAAACGCTGATCGGCGGCCTGATGACGGGCATGCTGTATTCGCTGGTGGCGCTGGGCTTCGTGCTCATCTTCAAGGCCAGCGGCGTCTTCAACTTCGCGCAGGGCGCGATGGTGCTGTTCGCGGCGCTGGCGATGGCGCGTTTTGCCGAATGGATCCCGCGCTGGACCGGCCTGAGCGGCAAGCTGGCCGTCAATCTGCTGGCCTTCCTGGTGGCGATGGCGCTGATGGTGGCGGTCGCCTGGCTGATCCAGAAGCTGGTGCTGTCGCGCCTGGTGAACCAGGAAGGCATCACGCTGCTGATGGCCACGCTGGGCATCACCTACTTCCTGGACGGCTTCGGGCAGACGTTGTTCGGCTCGGACATCTACAAGATCGACGTGGGGCTGCCCAAGGATCCGGTGTTCCTCATGGAGCAGAGCTTCCAGGGCGGCGTGATGGTCAACCAGGAGGACCTGGCGGCCGCGCTGATCGCCGCGGTACTGGTCGCCGCGCTGTCGCTGTTCTTCCGCTTCACCGGCACCGGCCGCGCGCTGCGCGCGGTGGCGGACGACCACCAGGCGGCGCAGTCGATCGGCATCCCGCTGTCGCGCATCTGGGTGATCGTGTGGAGCGTGGCGGGCTTCGTCGCGCTGGTGGCCGGCATCATCTGGGGCTCCAAGCTGGGCGTGCAGTTCTCGCTCTCGCTGGTGGCGCTCAAGGCGCTGCCGGTGGTGATCCTGGGCGGACTGACCTCGGTGCCGGGCGCGATCATCGGCGGACTGATCATCGGCGTCGGCGAGAAGCTGTCGGAGATCTACATCGGCCCGTCGCTGGGCGGCGGCATCGAGATCTGGTTCGCCTACGTGCTGGCGCTGGTCTTCCTGCTGATGCGGCCGCAGGGCCTCTTCGGCGAGAAGATCATCGACCGCGTCTGAACGGCTCGAACGCCTGAAACGGAGAACGACATGCTCTATCGCGAGAACGGCCAGTTCAAGACGAGCTACGGCGCGGACCAGCAGATCTTCCCGATCGCGCAGGACCGCGTGGCCATGGGGCTGCTGCTGGCGCTGGCGGTCATCGTGGTGCCGGGACTCGCGAGCGAGTACCTGCTGCGCGCGATCCTCATCCCCTTCCTGATCCTGTCGCTGGCGGCGCTGGGCCTGAACATCCTGGTCGGCTACTGCGGGCAGATCTCGCTGGGCACCGGCGGCTTCATGGCGGTGGGGGCCTACGCGGCCTTCAACTTCCTGGCGCGGGTGGACGGCATGCCGGTGGTCGCCGCCATCCTGCTGGGCGGGCTGTGCGCCACGGTGGTGGGCGTGCTCTTCGGCATCCCGTCGCTGCGCATCCGCGGCCTGTACCTGGCGGTGGCGACGCTGGCCGCGCAGTTCTTCTGCGACTGGGCCTTCCTGCGCATCAAGTGGCTGACCAACGATTCGCCCTCGGGCTCCGTGGGCGTGTCGGGGCTGTCGGTGCTGGGGCTGCCGGTGGAGACGCCGGTGCAGAAATACCTGTTCTGCCTGGCCTTCGTGCTGGTGTTCGGGCTGATCGCCAAGAACCTGGTGCGCGGGCACATCGGCCGCAGCTGGATGGCGATGCGGGACATGGACGTCGCCGCCGCCGTCATCGGCATCCGGCCGATGGCGGCCAAGCTCAGCGCCTTCGCGGTCAGCAGCTTCATCGTCGGCGTGGCCGGCGCGCTGTGGGCCTTCATCCACCTGGGCTCGTGGGAGCCGGCGGCGTTCTCCATCGACCGCAGCTTCCAGCTGCTGTTCATGGTCATCATCGGCGGGCTGGGCTCGATCGCCGGCGCCTTCTTCGGCGCCGCCTTCCTGGTGGTGCTGCCCATCGTGCTGGACAACCTGCCGTACTGGTTCGGCATCCCGATCGACACGGCGCTGGCCTCGCACCTGACCACGATGATCTTCGGCGCGCTGATCGTGTTCTTCCTGATCGTCGAGCCGCACGGCCTCGCGCGGCTCTGGCAGATCGCCAAGGAGAAGCTGCGCCTGTGGCCCTTCCCGCATTGATTCAGCAGTTCCCCGCAGTCCTTCCGGTTCCGACACATTCAACAAGGCATCACGAGTGCCACCAGGAGACAGACCGATGAAGCCGAACAAGACCTCGACGATCGCGGCGCGCGCCGCGCTGATGCTGGCCGCCGCGGCCAGCCTGCTGGGCGGCTCGGGCGCCGCGCTGGCGCAGGCCAAGGAGCAGTTCATCCCGCTGCTGGTCTACCGCACCGGCCCGTATGCGCCCAACGGCACGCCGTGGGCCAACGGCAAGCAGGACTACCTGAAGCTGATCAACGCGCGCGACGGCGGCATCAACGGCGTGAAGATCACCTTCGAGGAATGCGAGACCGGCTACGCCACCGACAAGGGCGTCGAGTGCTACGAGCGGCTCAAGGGCAAGGGCGCATCGCTGTTCGATCCGCAGGCCACCGGCATCACCTTCGCGCTGACCGACAAGGTGCCCACCGACAAGATCCCGCTGGTGACGCTGGGCTACGGGCTGTCGGCCTCGCAGGACGGCAATGTCTTCAAGTGGAATTTCCCGATGATGGGCAGCTACTGGACCGCCGCCGACATGCTGATCCAGCACCTGGCGAAGAAGGAGGGCGGCTTCGACAAGCTCAAGGGCAAGAAGATCGCGCTGGTCTATCACGACTCGCCCTTCGGCAAGGAGCCCATCCCGCTGCTGGAGGAGCGGCAGAAGATGCATGGCTTCGAGCTGGTGAAGATCCCGGTGACGGCGCCCGGCGTCGAGCAGAAGTCGGCCTGGCTGCAGGTGCGCCAGCAGCGTCCGGACTACGTGCTGCTGTGGGGCTGGGGCGTGATGAACTCGACCGCGCTGAAGGAAGCGCAGGCCACCGGCTACCCGCGCGAGAAGATGTACGGCGTGTGGTGGGCCGCGCCGAGCCCGACGTCAAGGACGTGGGCGAAGGCGCCAAGGGCTACAACGCGCTGGCACTGAACGGCTCGGGCCAGCAGGCCAGGGTCATGCAGGACATCCTCAAGCATGTCCATGAGAAGGGCCAGGGCAGCGGGCCCAAGGATGAGGTCGGCTCGGTGCTGTACACGCGCGGGATGATCATCTCGATGCTCAGCGTCGAGGCGATCCGCCGCGCGCAGGAGCGCTTCGGCAAGGGCAAGGTCATGACCGGCGAGCAGGTGCGCTGGGGCCTGGAGAACCTGTCCATCGACCAGAAGCGGCTCGACGCGCTCGGCCTGGGCAACCTGATCCGGCCGATCTCCACCTCCTGCCAGGACCACATGGGCTCCACCTGGGCGCGCGTCCACACCTGGGACGGCAGCAAGTGGAACTTCTCCTCCGACTGGCTGCAGGCCGACGAGCAGATCATCAAGCCGATGGTCAAGGCGGCGGCGGACAAGTACGCCAGCGACAAGAAGGTCACCCGCCGCACCCCGGCGGACTGCCAGAGCTGAGCCCGGAGCGCGCCATGACCAATGTCCTTCTGAACGTCAACGGCATCGAGGTCATCTACAACCACGTGATCCTCGTGCTGAAGGGGGTCTCGATGCAGGTGCCGGAAGGACGCATCGTGGCGCTGCTCGGCGGCAACGGCGCGGGCAAGACCACGACGCTGCGCGCGGTGAGCAACCTGCTCGCCGGCGAGCGCGGCGAGGTGACCAAGGGCTCCATCGAACTGCGCGGCGAGCGCATCGAGCGCCTGTCCACCTCCGCCATGGTCGACCGCGGCGTCATCCAGGTGATGGAAGGCCGTCACTGCTTCGCGCACCTGACGATCGAGGAGAACCTGCTGACCGGCGCCTACACCCGCAAGGACGGCAAGGCCGCGGTGGCCGAGACCCTCGAGAAGGTCTACGCCTACTTCCCGCGCCTGAAGACGCGGCGCGGCTCGCAGGCGGCCTACACCTCCGGCGGCGAGCAGCAGATGTGCGCGATCGGGCGCGCGCTGATGGCCAATCCCAAGATGGTGCTGCTGGACGAGCCCTCGATGGGCCTGGCGCCGCAGATCGTCGAGGAGGTCTTCGAGATCGTCCGCGACCTCAACCAGAAGGAGCGCACCACCTTCCTGCTGGCCGAGCAGAACACCAGCATGGCGCTGCGCTACGCCGATTACGGCTACATCCTCGAGAACGGCCGCGTCGTCATGGACGGCGAGGCCCAGGCGCTGCGGGACAACGAGGACGTGCGCGAGTTCTACCTCGGCATGGGCGGCACCGACCGCAAGAGCTTCCGCGACGTCAAGAGCTACAAGCGCCGCAAGCGCTGGCTGGCCTGAGGCCCGCCGCCGCGCGCCCTGACCGGAGATCCAAGGGAGAGCAGTTCATGGACAACGACTTCTTCGCGCCACCGCCGTTCAAGGTCGAGGAGGCGCTCGTGCAGCTCCGCCGCGCGCTGCGCGACCTGCGCCAGCTCACCGAGCGCGGCGACAGCTGGAGCTTCGAGGGCAGTGAGGTCCTCCGGCTGTCGGCCGGCGACGGCCAGATCAGCGCGCAACTGGCGAAGAAGCCGATGCGCAGCCCCGACTGGGAGACCCGCGCCTGCCGCAGCGCCGCCGACGTGCGCAAGCTCCAGGACGACCTCAAGCGCCGGCTCGCGCAATGGGCGGACGAGTGATGGCCGCGGAGTTCTACGACACCCTCGAGGCCCGCGATCCCGCGCTCCGCGAGGCCGCCCTGATGGCGGCCTGCCGCACCAGATCGCCAACGCGCGGCAGCACACCGAGGCCTTCGCCGCGCTGCT
>NZ_VOSR01000603.1:0-2980 GCF_007997345.1 Mitsuaria sp. TWR114 | reverse complement strand
CGCCGCGGCGTGCCGGTGGTGCTGTGCATGTGGGAGCGGCCGCAAGAGCCGCCGCCGCTGCCCTGCGTGGCGGTGGACCTGTACCAGGCCGGCGTGCTCGCGGCGGAGCATCTGCTGCGCCTGGGCCACCGGCGCATCGGCGCGGTCTGCGGCAGCGAGCCCACCGGCAACCACCGCTGGCGGCTGCGCGGCTTCCTCGACACGATGGCGCAGGCCGGCGCCGCCTTGCCGGCGAGCTGCCTGCGCTACGGCCACGACACCATCGACGACGGCCGCAACGCCGCGCACAGCCTGCTGGCGGGCGAGCCCGGGCTGACGGCGGTGTTCGCGACCAACGACCTGCCCGCGCTGGGCGTGCTGCAGGCGGCGGCGGAGCTGAGCCTGGAGGTGCCGCGGGACCTGTCGGTGATCGGCGTCACCGACATCCAGCTGGCGCACCAGATGCGCCCGGCCCTGAGCACCGTGGCGATGCCCACGGCGGAAGCGGCGACGCTGGCGGTGCAGCTGCTGCAGTCGGAGATCGATGCGTCGCCGGACCATGCGCCGCCGATGCGGGTGACCGAGCCGCCGCGGCTGGTCGTGCGGGCGTCGACGGCGAAGCCGCATCACGGCGGTGCCCCCGGCGGCACGGGTCGCGCCGACTGAGCGCGCAGGCTGAGGTTTCTCGGCGCCCCCTCGGCACTCTCTCGACGGCGCCGCGCGTCGGCCACGTCACGGTGCGGATCGGGTTTTCGCGGGCCAGTTGCCACTCGTGACGGATTGGTGATATCTCCGCGGCGGCCTTGCGACAGAATGCCCAGCACTTCGCAGCGCCGACCCGGGAGCCCGCTTGAGTTCAGTCCTCCAAGGCGCCAGCCGGCGCGAATTCCTGATCGTCGGCTGCGCCGTCCTCACATCCGCCTGCGGCGGCGGTGGCTCCGACGGCGCCGCGTCGGCGGTGGACGACACCAGTGCCGTGAGCGCGGCGGCCGACATCACCGCGGACGTGCTCGCCAACCGCGACATCACGCTCACCGGCGATTCGGTGATCAAGCTGCCTGCCGGCACAACGACCTACACCGGGGTCATCAGCGGCCAAGGGACGCTGCGCGTGTCCACCGCCGCCACCAGCACGCTGGTGATCACGCGGACCAGCACCTTCACGCTGCCCGTCGCGCGGCAGGTCCAGGTCGTCACCAAGACCACCTACCCCGGCGCCGGCTACGCGCTCACCATCGCCGGCACCAACCCGCCGGTGCTGACGATCGATCCGGGCGTCACCTTCCAGATTGGCACCAACACCAGCGCCGACAGCTCGCCCAACGTCATCGCCACCTCGGACAGCAAGAACAGCGCGAGCACCATCAACGGCGAGATCAACCTCAACAACATCCTCAACAACGGGACCATCGTCATCAGCAGCGCGCAGTTCGTGCTGCTGGGGCAGGTGAGCGGCAGCGGCAGCATCGTGCAGGCGCCCGGCGTCTGGGGCGGCAACTCGTCGGGCGGCGTGAGTTCGTATTCGGGCGTGCTGTCGCTGGCCGCGGGGCAGGACTTCGGCAGCAACCACGTCGCCGCCTCGCTGTCGAATGCGAAGGCGGTCCTGAACGAGGGCTCGTGGCTGGTCTGGAGTCCGCCGGGCAGCGTCGTCACGGTGACGCAGAACATCTACGAGGCGGCCTTCGGCAACGACATCAACTTCCATGCGATCGGTCCGTCGACGATCGTGATGTCCGGCGTCTACAGCCACACCGACAACAGCCCGCACAACGTGCCCAACCTGGTCAATCCGGGCCTGAGCGACCCCGAGCTGAACTTCGCCAAGACGATCTACCGCGGCGGCGCCAATTCCCCCAACGGCAACGACGCCAGCTACCGCGGCATCAACATCGAACGCGGCGCCGGCACGGTCCAGTGGGGCGACGGCACGCACGCCAACTTCTTCCTGCCGTCGGCGCCCTCGCCCGCGGAGGTCGACCCGCCGCTGGGCAAGAAGAACGCCTACATCAACCTGCGGGGCGGCACGCTGGCGTTCAACTACGACGGGCCGGTGACGCTGCATGTCGGCATCACCGGCGGCGGGGGCGGCCCGCACCGGGATGGCTCGGTGGGCTCGGGCAACGTCCGGATCATGGCCACGCCGGGCAACGACGTGACCTTCGCGCAGCCGCAGAACTACAACGGCACCACGACCATCGGCGCCAACGCGATCCTGCGCCTGGGCACCGGCACGCCGGTGCCGCTGCGCTACATCACCGTCAATGCGACCAGCGGCAAGTCGACGGTGCTGCAGGCCACCTACAGCGGGGATGCCAGCCTGCTGACGGCCGAGTCGCCGAACGGCGCGGCGAGCAACGCCATCGTCAACGACGGCCAGCTCATCGTCCAGAACACGACGACCGCGATCACGCTGTCCAACATCAGCGGTGGCGGGAGCCTCACGCACAGCGGCGCCGCCGCGCTCACGCTGCGCAACAACAGCTACAGCGGCGCGACGACGCTCAGCGGCGGCACCACGCTGGCCGGGAGCGCGAATGCGATGGGCACCGGCAACGTCGTCAACAACGCGGCGCTGGCGCTGGTCAGCGGGCAACGCGAACTCACGGTGGGCGGCAGCTTCCAGCAAGGCGCGGCGGGTCAACTGACGCTCACGGTGGCCGGTGCACGCCGGGCGTGGACCATGACCATCTCGGCGTCGCCGGCGCGGCCGTGCTGGGTGGCACGCTGACGCTGAACTTCAGCGGCAGTGTCGCGAAGGGACAGAAGCTCGTGCTGATCAGCGCCGCTGGCGGTATCAGCGGTGCGTTCAGCGCCATCGTCAGCAACGGTGCGACCGTGGTCGGCGGGCAGGACGGCGCAGGTTTCTTCGTCACGGTGCAGTGATCAGGCCAACGGGGCTGCCCCAGCAGACCCCTTTCCTGCTGCGGCCGCGGGCCTCGAGCGATGCCACCCCGGCACAGGGTTAGCTCTAGTTAATTAGTGCAGCGCGCGAACTAACATC
>NZ_VOSR01000602.1:0-5048 GCF_007997345.1 Mitsuaria sp. TWR114 | reverse complement strand
GGCCATGCGCCAGGCGCCGATCGAGGCGCCCAGCAGGTGCACCTCCTGGCCGCCGGACGGGAGGAACTCCCCGAACAGATGGGCGTCGAGCGCGCTGAGGATCAGCCCCTTGGGGCCGCCGGCCGCGCCGGGCACGGCGCGCACGTCGGCGGCGCGCAGGCCATGGTCGCGCAGCCGTTGGCGCGCACGGGGTCCGGCGAGGATCTGCAAGGCCTGCATCGGGCGGTTCGTCCTTTCATGGGGCAACGACACCCGACGCGGCCGGCCGCCCCTCGCCTGATCGTCAGGCTCAGAGCTTCATTTCCAGGTTGAGCTGGAACCAGGGCTTGAGGCTGCGGCCGGTGGCGTAGTAGTCGCCATTGGCCAGCGCGGTCTCGGCCCGCGCGTCGAGCGGGAAGAGATTATTGGCCGAGAAGCGGACCGAGGTCTTGGGGTTGACCATCCATTGGGCGAAGACGTCCAGGCCGCGGTTGCGCGAGAACTCGACCTGCTGGCGGTCGGTCTGGCGGACCGTGTAGACCGGCGTGTAGTTCAGGTTGGCGCCGGTGGTGACCGGCACGCCGCTGAAGCGGTAGTCGAAGCCCAGGTTGGCGGTCCAGGGCTGCTGCTGGTCCAGGCGATTGTCCGGCCCGGACACGGCCTTCACCCGCGAGCGGTAGACGCTGAACGAGCTGCGCAGGTTCAGCGGCGTCTTGGCCTCGAACAGCGACGGGAACAGCTCGCCGGCGCGGCCCTTGAGCTCCAGCTCGATGCCGCTGGTGGTGGCGCTGGAGAAGTTGGTCGGGCGGATCACGTAGCGCGGCACCGGCACCAGCGCGCTGGCCGGATCCAGCGTCACGACGTTGCGGATCAACTGGCTGATGTTGCGGTGGAACAGGCCGACGCTGAAGAGACTGCCGCCGCTCAGGTACTTCTCGTAGGCGATGTCCAGGCCGGTGGCGAGTTCCGGCTTGAGGCCCGGATTGCCGACGCGGTCGGGATTGAGTTCGTCGTTGGCCTGGCCGGGGTCGGGGAACTTGCTGTTCAGCGTGTAGCGGCCCAGCATCTGCGTCAGCTCCGGCGCCTTGTAGCTGCGCGTCAGGCTGGCGCGGATCATGTCGCGCGCCTTCGGGTCCAGCTTGTAGGTCAGGTGCCACAGCGGCGACAGCACGCTGGAGCTGTTGCGCGCATCGGTGGCGACGCCGCGGCTGGTGGTGACGATGCGCTCATGGCGCAGGCCGAAGTAGGTCGACCACTGCGGGTTGATCTCCCACTCGTCCTGGATGAAGAAGGCCTGGCGGCGGATGCGCGCGCCGAAGTTCTCGCCGTTGAGCGCCGGCAGCTGCTCGCCGCCGGCCACGGTGGTGTCGCGGATCTCGTCGCGCTTGCGGAACTCGAAGTCCCAGCCCAGTGTCACCGTGTGCTCGTCGCCCAGGATCTGGCTGTACTTGCCGGCCTGGGTCAGGCTGCGGTCGCGGCTGTCGATCACCGCGTCCACCGGCGCGGCCGCGTTCAGCGTGTGGTTCTCGATGTGGTTCTTCGCATCCTGCACGCCGGCCTTGAGCTCCCACTTCTGCGTCTCGCTGAAGCGGTTGTTCCATTGCAGGTTGGCGCGCAGCATCTGCCAGACGCCCTGGTTGTCGCTGTCGTCGTCCAGGCGCGGCGTCTTGTACTGGCCGTCCGGCACCAGGCGGACCGAGTTGTTCCACCAGCCCTTCTGCGCGAAGCCCTGCAGCGACACGCTCTCGTCGTCGCTGATCTTCCAGGTCGCGCGCGGCGCGGAGTTGAAGGCGTGGCCCCAGTTGCGCATCTTGCCGTGCTGCGCGGCGACGACCGGCTGGTCGTTCAGGTCGGTGCCGTTGCGCTCGGTCGAGGAACGCATCTCCTGCAGCCACTGGAAGGCGGAGACCGGCACCGACAGCGAGACCGGCCCGAAGCGCTCGCCGAAGGTGAAGGTGGCCGAGGGGACCGGATGGTTGATGTTGTAGCCGGCGCCGATGCGCAGGTCGCGCTGCGACACGCGCGGCGCCTCCTTCAGGATGATGTTGATCGCGCCGGCCACGGCCTGCGCGCTCTGGTCGGCGCTGGGGCCCTTGGTGACCTCGATGCGCTCGACCTGCGCCGGATCCAGCTGGTCCAGCTTGAAGCCCGGGGGCGCCGAATCGCCGTTGATCAGGATCAGCGTGTAGCCCGAGCCCAGGCCGCGCATGCGGGGGGCGCCGTCGGCCACGTTGACGCCGGGCAGCCGCTTGAGCACGTCGGCCACGCTGGTGTCGCCGTAGCGATCCAGCTCCTCGCGCCCGTAGACCTGCTTGGCCACCGGCGCGCGGCGGCGCAGGTCCGAATCGTTGGCGCGGCCGGTGATCTCGACGCGATCCAGGCGGCGGCCCGCGGCCGGTTCGTTGCCCATGCCCGGGGGCGCTTCCTGGGCCCAGGCGGACACCGCGGGCAGGGCGACGGTCAGGCAGACAAGGGCACAGGCCCTGGCGATGGCGTGGGTCTTCAAGGGGGCTCCCGAGATTCGTGTCGACACGATGGCGATGTGTCGACTTTTGTCATTGACGGTAAACGGCGCGCAGCGTAGCTGCACGCCGCCCGTTCTGACACCTCGGCTGCGACCGGCCGCGAAAAATGTGGGATCAAACGCGATTCGACGCCGCGGATGGCATGGCCGGCCGGCCCGGGCGTGGCGGGAGTCGCCTCGGCGACGGGACGCGGGCGAACAGCGCCCCGCGCCCTCGCCCGCCGCGGATCAGCGCTTGAGCTTGGCGAAGGCCGCTGCCATGGCGCCGCCCTGCGGCTGCGCGGCCTGCTGCGGGCGACCGCCGCCCTGGCGCTCGTTGCGACCGGCGGGGCGGAAGCTGTTGTCCGTCTTCGCGCCGCCGCGCGGCGCCTGCGCGTCCAGCTTCATCGTCAGCGAGATGCGCTTGCGGGCCAGGTCGACCTCCAGCACCTTCACCTTCACGATGTCGCCGGTCTTCACGACCTCGCGGGCATCGTTGACGAACTTGTTGGCGAGCTGGCTGACGTGGACCAGGCCGTCCTGGTGGACGCCCAGGTCGACGAAGGCGCCGAACTGCGCCACGTTGGACACCGTGCCCTCCAGCACCATGCCCTCCTTCAGGTCCTTGATGTCCTCGACGCCGTCATTGAAGCGCGCGACCTTGAAGTCGGGGCGCGGATCGCGGCCGGGCTTCTCCAGCTCGCCGAGGATGTCCTTCACCGTGATCGCGCCGAAGCGATCGTCGGCAAAGGCCTCCGGCTTCAGCGCGCGGATCACGTCGGACTTGCCCATCACGTCGGTGATCGGCCGCTGCACCTGCGCCAGGATGCGCTCGATGACCGGGTAGGTCTCGGGGTGGACGCCGCTGACGTCCAGCGGGTTGTCGCCGTCGCGGATGCGCAGGAAGCCAGCGGCCTGCTCGAAGGTCTTCGGCCCCAGGCCGGTGACGTCCAGCAGCTGCTGCGGTTGCGGAACGCGCCGTTGGCATCACGCCAACGCACGATGGAGGCAGCCACGCCGGCCGACAGGCCCGACACGCGCGACAGCAGCGGCGCGGACGCGGTGTTCAGGTCGACGCCCACCGAGTTCACGCAGTCCTCGACCACCGCGTCCAGCGTGCGCGCGAGCTCGCTCTGGTTGACGTCGTGCTGGTACTGGCCGACGCCGATGGACTTCGGATCGATCTTCACCAGCTCCGCCAGCGGGTCCTGCAGGCGACGGGCGATCGAGACCGCGCCGCGCAGCGACACGTCGAGGTCGGGCAGCTCCTTGGACGCGAATTCCGACGCCGAATACACCGAGGCGCCGGCCTCGCTGACGACGACCTTCTCGATCACCGTCTCCGGCGACATCGACTGGATGCGCTTGATCAGGTCGGCGGCGAGCTTGTCGGTCTCGCGCGAGGCGGTGCCATTGCCGATCGCGATCAGGTTGACGCCGTGCGTGGCGCACAGCCGGCCCAGCGTGTGGATCGAGCCTTCCCAGTCGCGCTTGGGCTCGTGCGGATAGACGGTCGAGGTGTCGAGCACGCGGCCGGTGTCGCTGACCACGGCGACCTTCACGCCGGTGCGGATGCCGGGGTCCAGGCCCATCACGACGCGCTTGCCGGCCGGTGCGGCCAGCAGCAGGTCGCGCAGGTTCTCGGCGAAGACCTTGGTCGCGACCTTCTCGGCCTCCTCGCGCAGGCGGGCGAACAGGTCGCGCTCCAGGCTCAGCGACAGCTTGACCTTCCAGGTCCAGGCGACGGTCTTGCGGATCAGCTCATCGCCGGCGCGCTTGGCGTGGCTCCAGCCGAGGTGGCGCGCGATGCGGCCTTCGGCCAGCGAGGGCTGACCGGGCACCAGCTCTTCGTCCAGCGCCAGCTTGGCGTCGAGGAACTCCTGCGTGCGCCCGCGGAAGACGGCCAGCGCTCGGTGCGAGGGCACGGTGCGGATCGGCTCGGCGTAGTCGAAGTAGTCGCGGAACTTGGAGATGTCGGGGTTGTTCTCGTCCTTGCCGTCCATCAGCTTCGACTTGAACAGGCCCTCCTCCCACAGCCATTCGCGCAGCTTGCCGATCAGCACGGCGTCCTCGGCCCAGCGCTCGGACAGCAGGTCGCGCACGCCGTCCAGCACCGCGTAGGCATCGGCGAAGCCGGCATCGGGATTGAGGAAGGCCGCCGCCTCGGTCATCGGATCCAGCGACGGATCGGCGAAGAGCTTGTCGGCCAGCGGCTCCAGGCCAGCCTCGCGGGCGATCAGGCCCTTGGTGCGGCGCTTCTGCTTGTAGGGGAGGTAGAGGTCCTCGAGCTCCTGCTTGGTCGGCGCGGCCGCGATGGCGGCGGCGAGTTCCGGCGTGAGCTTGCCCTGCTCCTCGATGCTCTTGAGCACCGCCTCGCGGCGGTCCTCGAGCTCGCGCAGGTAGCTCAAGCGGGCTTCCAGCTCGCGCAACTGGATGTCGTCGAGGCCGTCGGTGGCTTCCTTGCGATAGCGGGCGATGAACGGGACGGTGGCCCCGCCGTCGAGCAGCTCCACGGCGGCGTTGACCTGGGCCGGGCGAACCTTCAGCTCGGCGGCAATCTGGAGGA
>NZ_VOSR01000601.1:0-4398 GCF_007997345.1 Mitsuaria sp. TWR114 | reverse complement strand
CGCCCGAGCGCCGCCGCCTTCGCCGGTTGAACGACCGGCGCTTTTTCTCCGAGTCCGACCGATTCCGCCGCGCTGCATCCGCAGTCGCCCGGCGCGGCGGCGCTCATCCCTGCAGTTTCCGAAGACAACGACAACACCCTTCAGGAGCCCCCCGATGAGACTTCATCCCTGTGCCCGCCCCCACCCGCTGCTGCCCTGGCTGATGCCGGTGGCGCTGGCCTTCGCCGGCAGTGCCGCGATGGCCTACGACTGCACCGGCGTCGCCGACTGGAACGCGACCACCGCCTACGGCGGCAACGCGATCGTCAAGCAGAACAACACCGCCTACCAGGCCAAGTGGTGGACGCAGAACAACCCGCCGGCCAGCAACTCCGGCCAGTGGGACGTGTGGAAGGTGCTCGGCGCCTGCGACGGCGGCGGCAATGGCACCAACAAGCCGCCAACGGTGGCACTGACCGCGCCGACCGCCGGCACGTCGCCGACCGCGGGCGACACGGTGACCCTCGCCGCGACCGCCGCCGACAGCGACGGCACCGTGGCCAAGGTCGGCTTCTACGTCAACGGCGCGCTGGTCGCCGAGGACAGCACCGCGCCCTTCAGCATCGGCTGGACCGCGCGCGCCGGCGTGGCCGACATCACCGCCCGCGCCACCGACGACAAGGGCGCCAGCACCGACAGCGCCGCCGTGCGCATCAGCGTGCAGGGCCAGGTCACCGGCGACGAGCGCTGCCGGCCCGAGGGCCTGGTCACCACCGCCGGCACCGCGCCCGCCTACTGCAAGGTCTATGACGACCAGGGCCGCGAGAAGATGGGCGCCGACAAGCCGCGCCGCATCATCGGCTACTTCACCAGCTGGCGCACCGGCAAGACCGGCCAGCCCGCCTTCCTCGCGCACCAGATCCCGTGGGCGCAGGTCACGCACATCAACTACGCGTTCGCGCATGTGGACGCGGCCAACAAGCTGTCCATCGGCAACACCGCCGACGCCGCCAATCCCGCCACCGGCCTGACCTGGCCGGGCATCGCCGGCGCGGAGATGGACCCGGCCTATCCCTACCAGGGCCACTTCAACCTGCTGAACAAATTCAAGAAGCAGTACCCGAACGTCAAGACGCTGATCTCGGTCGGCGGCTGGGCGGAGACGACCGGCTTCTACACGATGACGACCAACGCGGACGGCTCGGCCAACACGGCCGGCATCAACGCATTCGCGGACTCGGCAGTGGCCTTCCTGCGCCAGTACGGCTTCGACGGCGTCGACATCGACTACGAGTACCCGACCAGCATGAACAACGCCGGCAACCCGGTGGACTTCGCCATCAGCAACGCCCGCCGCGGCGCGCTGATGAAGAACTACGTGGTGCTGATGCGCACGCTGCGCGCGAAGCTGGACGCCGCCAGCCAGGCCGACGCGCGGCACTACCTGCTCACGATCGCGGCGCCCTCCTCCGGCTACCTGCTGCGCGGGATGGAGGCCTTCCAGGTCACCCAGTACCTGGACTACGTGAACATCATGAGCTACGACCTGCACGGCGCCTGGAACCAGTTCGTCGGCCCCAACGCGGCGCTGTACGACGACGGCAAGGACGCTGAGCTGACGGCCTGGAACTACTACTCGAGCAGCCAGTACGCGCGCATCGGCTACCTCAACACCGACTGGGCCTACCACTACTTCCGCGGCGCGATGCCGGCGGGCCGCATCAACATCGGCGTGCCCTACTACACCCGCGGCTGGCAGGGCGTGACCGGCGGCACCAACGGGCTGTGGGGCCAGGCGGCGCTGCCCGACCAGCGCAAGTGCCCGGCCGGCACCGGCGGCGGCACGGTGCAGAAGTGCGGCAACGGCGCCATCGGCATCGACAACCTCTGGCACGACCTCGATGTCTCCAGCAAGGAAGTGCCGGCGGGCTCCAACCCGATGTGGCATGCGATGAACCTCGCCTCCGGCCGCCAGGGCAGCTACCTCGCCGCCTACGGCCTGAACCCGGCGACCAATCCGGCCGACCGGCTCACCGGCAGCTACGTCCGGCACTACGACGCGACGCTGGTGGCGCCCTGGCTGTGGAACGCGCAGAAGCAGGTCTTCATCAGCACCGAGGACGAGCAGTCGCTCGGCACCAAGGCGCAGTACATCGCCGATCGCGGCATCGGCGGCGTGATGTTCTGGGAGTTCGCCGGCGACTACGCCTTCGACACCGCCCGCGGCGAATACTTCATCGGCAACACGCTGACCAGCACGCTCTACAACAAGCTCAAGACCGCCGGCGCCTACGGCAACCGGATGAGCGCGGCCAGCCTGCCCACCGACACGCTGGACATCGGCTTCGCGCTGAACGGCTTCGCGCTGGGCGATAGCAACTACCCGATCACGCCCAAGCTGACGCTGACCAACCACAGCGGCACCACCCTGCCCGGCGGCACGGAGTTCCAGTTCGACGTCCCGACCGCGATCCCGTCGACGGTGACCGACCAGAGCGGCTTCGGCCTGACGGTGATCGCCAATGGCTCGAACGCGGCCGGCCACAACGTCGGCGGGCTGAAGAACGACTTCCACCGCGCCAGCTTCAAGCTGCCCGCCTGGCAGAGCCTGGCGCCCGGCGCCAGCGTCACGCTGACCATCAACTACTACCTGCCCATGCCCATGCCCAGCAACTGGACGGTCACGTTCGGCGGCCGCAGCTACGCGCTGGCGCAGGAAGCGCGGCGCGGCGCGGTGCCCGCCGCCACCGCGGCCAGGACCTCCACCGCCGCCCGCAAGTGATTCAAGAACCTCCCCACCCACCCAACCTCGACATCAGGAGCTCGACATGAAGAACCGCATGGTCCGCCTCGGCGGCATCGCGCTGGCCGCGGCGATGGCCGCCGGCACCGCCCAGGCCTATGACTGCACCAACGTGCCCGAATGGTCCGCCTCGGCGATCTACACCGGCACGTCCAACAGCTATGCCAAGCAGAACAACATCGCCTACCAGGCCAAGTGGTGGACGCAGAACAACCCGCCGGCCAGCAACTCGGGCCAGTGGGACGTGTGGAAATCGCTGGGCGCCTGCGACACCGGCGGCGCCGACACCACGCCCCCGAGCGTGCCGGGCGGGCTGAGCTCCAGCAACATCACCACCAGCAGCATCACGCTGAGCTGGGCCGCGTCGACCGACGCCGGCAGCGGCGTCAACAACTACGAGCTGCTGCGCGGCGGCTCGCTGGTCGCCTCGCCCACCGGCACCAGCCACACCGACACCGGCCTGAGCGCCGGCACCGCCTACAGCTACCAGGTGCGCGCCAAGGACAAGGCCGGCAATGTCTCGGCGCTGAGCGCGGCGCTGCTCACCAGCACCGCCAGCGGCAACTGCGCCGCGGCGCCGGCCACGCCGGCCGGGCTGAGCTCGCCATCCAAGAGCGCCACCAGCGTGAACCTGGCCTGGAACGCCGTCGCCGCCGGTCCGAACTGCACGGTGCAGTACCGCGTCAACCAGGGCGCGACCCAGGTCGCGCAGGGCGCCGCCACCAGCGCCAGCGTCGCCAACCTGACACCCGACACCAGCTACACCTTCACCGTCAGCGCCTTCAACCAGGCCGGCAGCTCGCAGCCGTCGGCGCCGATCACGGTCAAAACCGACACCCAGACCGCCGGCGGCAAGGTGCTGCTGGGCTACTTCGCGCAGTGGGGCATCTACGGCCGCAACTACCACGTGAAGAACATCGACACCAGCGGCTCGGCGGCCAACCTCACGCACATCAACTACGCCTTCGGCAACGTGCGCAACAACCGCTGCGAGGTCGGCAAGGTCATCCCGAGCAACGAGAGCACCGGGGAAGGCGGCGACGCCTTCGCCGACTACAGCAAGGCCTACGGCGCCGACCTGAGCGTGGACGGCAAGGCCGACACCTGGGACCAGCCGCTGCGCGGCAGCTGGAACCAGCTCAAGAAGCTCAAGGCCAAGTACCCCAAGCTGAAGGTGCTGATCTCGCTGGGCGGCTGGACCTGGTCGCGCGGCTTCTCGAGCGCGGCGCGTCCGGAGAACCGGGTGGCCTTCGTGCAGAGCTGCGTGGACGCCTACATCAAGGGCAACCTGCCGGTGACCGACGGCGCGGGCGGCCCGGGCGCGGCGCTGGGCGTGTTCGACGGCATCGACCTCGACTGGGAGTACCCCAACGCCTGCGGCCTGGCCTGCGGCGCGGCCGAGGACCGGGAGAACTTCACCGCGCTGCTGGCGGAGTTCCGCAAGCAGCTCGACGCGGTCAAGCCGGGCCTGCTGCTGACGATCGCCTCCGGCGCCGGCGTGGACAAGGTGCGGGCCTACGACCCGGACAAGGTGCACCCCTACCTGGACTTCATCAACGTGATGACCTACGACTTCCACGGCGGCTGGGACACCATCACCGGCTTCCATTCGCCGC
>NZ_VOSR01000600.1:0-677 GCF_007997345.1 Mitsuaria sp. TWR114 | reverse complement strand
GGCGCTCGCCGCCCCTGGCCCTGCGGCAAGCGGGATTCCCATGCGTAGGCAAGTGGAAGCGCCGCCGCGCGCACCCTCACTTCGCCGCGTCGACGATGCCGCTCACGATCACGCGCCGCGCGCTGACACCGACGGTCTCGAACGGCAGCTATGTCTACGGCTCGCCGGGCGCGGTCGTGAGCCTGGCCGGCGTCGTGAACGGCGACAGCGTCGCGCCGATCGCGACGCTCGGCGCGCAGGGCGGCATCGCGATGGGCGCGAACGGCGCCGGCTACGGCTTCGCCGACCGGGTCGGCGCGGGCAGCTGGAACTTCACGCTGACCGGCCTCGGCGGCAGCGCGGCCTCCAACTACACGCTGGACCTGTCGGGCACGGTGAGCGCCCAGCTGTCGATCGCGAAGAAGCCGCTGGATTACTTCGTGGGCAACGGCTCGCAGACCTATGGCTCGACACACACGATGCCCACGGCCTTCATCGGCGGCGTGCTGGCCGGCGACGACGTGACGCCGGTGGTCGGACTCACGTCCGGCGGCACGCCCGTCGCGGTGAACGACCGCCTGGCCGCGGGCAGCTACGTCGCCTCGGTCACTTCGCTGGACGGCGCCTCCGCGTCAAACTACAGCGTGGGCACGATCAACAACCACGACGGCGTCTATCGCGTCGACCCGAAGCTGCTG
>NZ_VOSR01000060.1:0-973 GCF_007997345.1 Mitsuaria sp. TWR114 | reverse complement strand
CAGCGCGCCCGGCTTCATCGTCGCCGAGCTGATCGGCGCGCTGAAGGACGCGCCGCAAGTACAGAACATCCTCGTGAAGGGCTCGCGCTTCATGAAGATGGAACAGATCGTGGCCGCCTTGCAGTCCGGCGGCCCAGGAGACCCCCATGCTGCTTAGTCTGGCCCAGTGGCTGCAGACCTATTTCCCTGAACTGGGGTTCCTGCGCGTCTTCCAGTACATCACCTTCCGCGCGGTGATGGCGGCGCTGACGGCGCTGCTGATCGGCCTGGCCTTCGGCCCGTGGGTGATCCGCCGCCTGACCGAACTCAAGATCGGCCAGCCGATCCGCGAGTACGGCGTGCAGCAGCACCTGGCCAAGAGCGGCACCCCGACCATGGGCGGCGTGCTGGTGCTGATCGGCATCGGCATCTCGACGCTGCTGTGGTTCGACTGGTCCAACCGCTTCGTCTGGGTGGTGATGCTGGTGACCATGGGCTTCGGCCTGATCGGCTGGGTCGACGACTACCGCAAGGTCGTCAACAAGGACCCCGAGGGCATGCGCTCGCGGGAGAAGTTCCTGTGGCAGTCGATCATCGGCCTGATCGCCGCGATCTACCTGGCCTTCAGCGTCTCGGAGACCAGCTTCCTCGGTGTGGTGCAGCTGTTCTTCCGCTGGGTCACCAGCGGCTTCTCGACCGAGCTGCCGCCCAAGGCCGACCTGATGCTGCCGTTCTTCAAGTCGATCAGCTATCCGCTGGGCGTGTTCGGCTTCATCGGCCTGTCCTACCTCGTGATCGTGGGCACCAGCAACGCGGTGAACTTCACCGACGGCCTGGACGGCCTGGCCATCATGCCGGTGGTGATGGTGGGCTCGGCGCTGGGCGTCTTCGCGTACGTGACGGGCTCGTCGGTCTACAGCCGCTATCTGCTGTTCCCCTACATCCCGGGCGCCGGCGAGCTGCTGATCTTCTGCGCGCGCTGGCGGGCGCGGGG
>NZ_VOSR01000006.1:0-7124 GCF_007997345.1 Mitsuaria sp. TWR114 | reverse complement strand
CCGGCTCGAGGACGGCAAGCTGCGCCGCTGGTACATGGACCCGCTGTTCAACGGCCACTATCCCCAGGACGTGATCGAGCACCTGGGCGACACCGTGATCGCGCATGCCCGCTGGGCGCCGGACCAGCCGCTGATCGCGGTGCGCCTGGCCCCCGATTCACCGCCACCGCGCGCCGGCGATGCCGTCGGCCTGCGCATCCGGACAGAGCGCGCGCATTTCTTCGATGCCGAGGGCCACGCGATCGCCGCCTGATCGGCGACCCGGCCCATTTCCCCTCTCACGTTTTTCCCGCCAACGCAGTTCCACCCGCGCCCTGGGCCCGAGGCCCGCGCCACCCGCAACCCCTGACTCCCGCCAGAGGACAACAATGACAAAGAGACAAGCCCCCCAACAGCCCGCGTCGCCGACCCATCCCTTCGCCATCCCGCTCGTGATGGCGGCCGCGCTCGCCGTGTGCCACGGCCATGCGATGGCGCAGGCGGCCCCTGACGCCCCGCGCGCCGACGAAAAGCCCGCCGCGAAGGAGCCGCAGCCCGCCGCCGATGCCAGCCGCCTCGAGACGGTCACCGTCACCTCCAACCGGCGGCTGGAGACGGCGCAGAAGGTTTCCGGCGTGGTGCAGTCCGTCAGCGGCGACCAGCTGCGCAAGGACGGCATCACCGAGGTGCGCCAGCTGCAGGCCGCAGTGCCGGGCCTGAGCATCGCCAACCAGGAAGGCAACGTCGAGATCTTCATCCGCGGCGTCGGCTCGGCCAACAACACCGAGCTCGGCGATCCGGGCGCGGCGCCGCACCTGAACGGCGTCTACATCCCGCGTCCGCGCGGCCTGGGGCTGATGTTCTACGACCTGGAGCGGGTCGAGGTGAACAAGGGCCCGCAAGGCACGCTGTACGGCCGCAACGCGCTGGCCGGCACGCTGAACATCATCACCGCGCAGCCGCGCCTGAACCAGTTCTCCGGCTACGCGCAGGGCGAGGTCTCCAACCGCAGCGGCCATGGCGCCGAGGCAGCGGTCAACGTGCCCATCGGCTCCGACGCCGCGATCCGCATCGCCGGCTACCAGAGCACCAAGGACTACGGCTTCACCAACGTCTCCACCGACCCGGCGGCCAGCCAGCTCAAGCCGGCCGGCCAGGAGAACAACCGCGCGCTGCGCCTGTCCGCGCGCTGGGAGCCGACCGAGGCGCTGCGCTTCAGCGTCGTGGCCGACACGGGTCGCGAGCGCGGCACCGGTTATCCCGGCGCCAACATCTTCAGCGCGGTGACGGCCAGCGGTCTGCGCGCGGAAGACCTGGACCTGCGCCACGTCGTGTACCGCGGCGCGCAGGGCGACATGCGCAACGACCTGTGGGGCCTGCTGGGCAAGGTCGAGGCCGACCTCGGCCCGGTCAGCGCCGAGTTCAACGCCAGCAGGCGCTCGGTGGACTTCTGGCAGCGCAACGGCCAGTCCGACGGCATCGACTGGCCGGGCCGCGACCTGTCGGCGGTCAACTACGACAACTACTCGACGCAGTACTGGCAGACGCTGTCCAAGAGCAATGTCTACGAGCTGGTGCTGCGCTCCAACGACAGCCAGTCGCCGCTGCAATGGACCACCGGGCTCTTCCACTTCAAGGAGAAGCAGGGCGTGGGCTACCTGTCGCTGGCCGACGGCGGCTGCTGCTACTGGGGCAGCGAGTTCACCATGCCCGACGTGCGTGGCAAGTCCACCGCGGCCTACCTCGACGCGACCTACAAGGTGGCGCCGGACTGGCGCGCGATCGCCGGCTTCCGCCGGACGAAGGAGAGCAAATCGCGCTACGGCGTCGGCGGCAACCTGGGCGTGGTGCTGGGCGGCGAGAACTACGACTGCTGCTACGCCACGCGCTGGGGCACGGAGGGCTTCCAGCCCGCGCTGCTGTCGCGTCCCAACTTCGACATGAGCAAGGTCACGACCGACGCACAGCGGGCCCAGTTCATCCTCCAGACCTTCCTGACGGCGGGTCGCCGCGACCTGGTGGGCCAGCAGCTGGGACCGGTGGCCGATGGCTCCAATCCGAATGGCGCCTGCATCGACCGGCCCGACGTCAACGGCAATGGCCGGCTCTCCTGCCCGCGCACCAATCCCGCCACCACCAACGGCGGCTTCTCCTACCTGAGCGCCTGGGACCTGCCGACGCAGCAGTACGGCACCAGCAGCGCCCAGTACAACGACTTCCGCGTCGGCGTCGAGCACGACCTGGGCCGCGATGCGATGGTCTACGCGAAGTTCTCGACCGGCCACAAGGCCGGTGGCTTCAACGACACCTTCGCCACCTCGCCGATCCCCGAGGTCTACGGCCCGGAGAAGCTCAGCGTGCTCGAGGTCGGCTCGCGCAACGTGATCGAGCTGATGGGGCGCCGCTCGGTGGTCAATCTCTCGGGCTTCTATTACGACTACAAGAACCAGGTCTTCCAGGACCTGAGCTGCATCAAGGTCAACACCGAGGTCACGCCCAACACCTGCAACGGCTACTCGCTGGTGAACCGCAACATCGGTGCGTCGCGGCTGTACGGCCTGGAAGGCGAGCTGCGCATGCCGCTGCCGGCCGGCTTCTCGCTGGACCTGAACGCGGTGCTGCTGCAGACGAAGATCCGCAATGCGGTGGTGGCCGACGCGCGCGCCATCGACTACGGCCAGGGCGGCAAGGCGCCGCAGATCAGCCTGGCCGGCAACCAGCTGCCGCTGGCCTCCAAGGTCAGCGTGTCGGCGCGGCTGCAGCAGGCCTTCGCGCTGGGCTCGGGCCGCTTCGACTGGCAGGCGCTGCTGAGCTACCGCTCGTCCTACTACCTGACCCAGTACAACGAACTGGACGTGGTGACCCTGGCGGGCGCCCGCACCAGCGCGCTGGCGGCCGGTTTCCCGGATCGCCAGAAGGGCTTCGCGACGCTGAACCTGGGCGTGGGCTACACGCTCAACCGCTATCGCATCGAGGCCTTCGCGGCCAACGTGACGAACGAGCAGGCCTCGACCAAGGCACTGGTGGGCTCCAGCCTCAATGTGCGCTTCCTCAACGACGCGCGCAGCTACGGCCTGCGGGTGCGCGCGGACTTCTGAGAACCCAAGAACCAAGGAGACAAGGATGACATTCCGATTCAAGCGCGCGCTGCGCGCGGCCCGGCTCATCGGCGCCATGGGGGCGATTGGCGCCGCGACCGTCGGTGCCGCCGGCACCGCGCACGCGGCCAGCTTCTTCGACGGCTTCGATGGCACCGGCGGCGCCGGGCCGGCGTGGGAGACGGCCACCTGGCACAACGGCACGCCCTTCGGCTGCGGCTTCGCCTACAGCGAGGTGTGGAAGGACGCCGGCAACATGGTGCTGAACGTCAATGCCGGCACCGGCCGCTGCGGCGAGATCCGGACCCAGCAGAGCTTCACTTACGGCAAGTTCACGACACGCCTGAAGGCCAGCACCTTCGCCGGCGGCAACACCTCGTTCTTCCTCTACACCGGCACGGCGGGCACGGCCAGCCACTTCGAGATCGACATCGAGCTGATCAAGGGCGGCACCGTGCTGCACACCAACGTCTGGAAGGGCGGCGTGCAGAACTACAAGCAGTTCCCGATCGCGACCGGCTGGCAAACGCTGGGCTTCGAGTGGCGCGAGAACTTCGTGCGCTGGTTCACCGTCAACCCGCAGGGCGGCGAGACGACCATCCGTCACCAGATCGTCTCGGTCTCCACGCCGATGCGGCTGATGCTGAACCACTGGCGCGGCGACAACAGCCCCGATGCCATCGGCTTCCTGGGCCAGTGGAACGGCGGTGGCGGCCAGGCCCAGTACGACTGGGTCAGGGTCGAGTGAGGGCAGGGGGGGCGGTGGAGCGGGGCGGTGAATTCGACCACCGTTCCGCCGCCCTCGGGGCAGCGCACCGAGAGCTGACCGCCGACGACCTCGGCGCGCTCGCGCATGCCGCTCAAGCCGAAGTGGCCCTCGCGCTCGCCCCGTCGCAGCACCTCGGGATCGATCCCCTGGCCGTCGTCGCTGATCCGCAGGCACAGCTGCCGCGCGTCGTAGCGCAGCTCGACATCGATCCGCGTCGCCTGCGCATGGCGGAAGGCGTTGCGCAGCGCCTCACCGGCGATGCGCACGGTTTCGTCGCGCAGCAGCGGATGCAGCTCCTGCGGCTTGCCTTGCACCTGGACATTCACCGGCAGCGCACGGCCGCTTTCGCTGGAGAGCTCGCGCGCGAGCGTCCGCACGGCTTCCGCCAGGCTGTTCGTCTCCAGCGTCGACGCGCGCAATCCCTGCACGGTGTCGCGACCTTCGGTGATCGCGCCGGCCACCTGGTCGATGGCGGTGTCCAGCACCCGCTTGGATTCGCGCGGGCGGTCGGGCAGCAGGTTGGACGCGGCCTGGAACTGCAGCAGCAGCCCATTGAAGCGCTGCAGCAGCGTGTCATGCAGATCGCGCGCGATGCGCGTGCGTTCGGCGACGCGGCCCTCCAGCGTCGCCTCGAACTGCCGATGCAGTCGCCGCACGCGCAGCCGCAGCGCGAGCTGGAAGCCGGCCCAGATCAAGCCTGCGAGCACCACGAGGCTGCCCACGCGGAACCAGGTCGTCTGGTGGAAGGCGGGCAGGATCGTGAACTCGAGCTGCGCGCCGTCCTCGTTCCAGACGCCGCTGTTGTTGGCCGCCTTCACCTGGAATCGATACTGACCCGGCGGCAGGTTGGTGTAGCTGGCCTGGCGGCGGTCGACGGCCTCTCGCCAGTCGCTGTCGTGGCCTTCGAGCCGGTAGCGGAAGCGCGTGCGCAGCGGATCCGCCAGGCTCAGCGCGACGAATTCGATCGTCATGTCCCGGATCCGCGGCGGCAGCCGAAGGCCCTGCTCGATCGGGTAGCTCTGGTGGTCGGCGGTCAGGCGCTCGATGTGCACGGGCGGCGGCACCGTGTTGGAGGGCATGTTCTCCGGATCCGCCCACAGCAGCTCGGCGCCGGCGACGAACCAGAGCTTGCCGTCGGGCTGCCGGGCCACCGGCGGATTGAAATAGGCCTGTGGGGTGACCATGAGCGGCACGCCATCCGTCACGCCCCAGGACACCGGCGTGACGCGGTGGGCCGGGTCGGCGATCCAGGACGCGAGATCGCCTCGGTCCACCCGCACCAGTCCGCAGGAGGTGTACATCCACAGGGCGCCGCCCTGGTCCAGCGTCGACCAGTGGATCGTCTCGCAGGGCAGGCCGTTGGCTGGCGTCAGCGCCGTGACGCGACCGTCCTTGATGCGCTTGAGGCCCGTGGACCCGGTGGCCACCCACAGTGCGCCCTCGTCATCCACGCGCAGGCCGGTGACCTGCCCACGGCCCGGTACATGCGCGAAGCTGTAGTTCGCTTCGACCTTGCCATTCCTGACGTACGACACGCCGCTGCCATCCCAGAAGGACAGCCAGAGCCCGCCGCGATCGGCCACGACAAGCTGCGCCTGCTGCGAGTGCCCCAGCGCGGCCCACGGAATGTTCTCGGCGAAGCGGCCTTGATGCAGCCGCGCAAGCCCCTTGTTGCCGGACAGCCAGAGGTTGCCCGCGGCGTCCCCGGCCATCGCGTAGATCTCGCTGCTGGGCCCGCCGTCGACGGCGACGAAGCGCTCGTTCGCGAAATAGGCCAGCCCCGTGGCCGTGCTCACCCACAGGCGCCCCTGCGCGTCCTGGTACTGGGCCTGCACCTGCGCGGAGGGCAAGCCCTCCTGCTCCTTGAAGATGGACAGGCGGCCGTCCTTCCACCGCGCCAGACCGCCGTTCGTGGCCACCCACAGGGCGCCGTCGGCGGCGGCCAGGACGGACCTGGTGACGTCGTCGGGCAGGCCCTGGCGTGTCGACAACGTGGTGACCGGCAACTTGCGGAAACGATCCACGCCCCGTTCGCTGCCGTACCAGACGTTGCCCTCGCGATCCTCGAAGAGGCTGCATGCGATGTTTCCGGAAAGTCCCTCCATGCGCGTGAAGCTGTCGGCCTGGCCGTCCTTCACATGCAGCAGGCCCAGGCCCTCGGTGCCGATCCACAGCCCGCCATCGCGGTCGCGCAGCAGCTTGTTGGCCTTGACCTCCATGTCGGCCATCCATTCATCGGGCTTGGAGACCTTGCGGAATCGATGGGGCACCCACTGGTCGCCGGCCCGTTCCCAGAGCCCCTTGGACGCGATGCCGGCCAGGACCTGACCGTCGGCGGTCGTGGTGAGGTCACCCACGCGCGCGCCCGGCACGGGATAGCGCCGCGGCGTTTCGGGGCCCCACCGCCAGATGCCGGCGTCCGCTCCCACCCAAAGCTGGCCGGCGCGGTCCTCCGCCAGACTCCAGACGAAGCTGCCGAAACCTCCCTCGGGCGCGGCGCACTGGATGCTCTTCCCGCGGATGGCGCACAGCGCCCGGCCTCGCCCAGCAGGCCGGCCCAGACGGTGCCTTCGCGGTCCTCGATCAGCGAGGTCACGAAGGTCTGGCCGATCTCCGGATGCCGCGCGACGAACTTGCGTCCGTCCCAGCTCGAGAGTCCATGGAAGGTGCCGATCCACAGCGTGCCGTCCCGCGAGGCCAGCAGGCTGTAGGGGCCGCTGGGCAGCACCTGGCCGTCGGGTGGTTGCCACTCGGTGAATCGATGTCCGTCGAAACGGAACAGGCCCAGCGATCCGGCGATCCAGAGGTAGCCATCGGGGGTCTGCGCCATCGCGAAGACCAGTCCCAGCGAGGCGCCGTCGCGCGCGGTCCACGAGGTATGCGCGTACTGGGCGACCTGTCGCGGCGGATCAGCCGCCAGCGCCGGGGGCAGCGCGGTGCACAGCGCCGATGCCAGGAGCAGCCTCGTCACGAGGCGGCTTCGACCTTGGCCTTTCGGTGGGCTCACGGACACTCCTTCGCGGCGGGCGACGCGTCGGCAGCGTATCGCGAATGCCGGCGGGCCGCATCCCGGGAGTGGTGGGGCGAGCGCGCCTTCGCGCCTATTTGCGCTTGTTGTAGACGTCGACGAACACGGCGGCCAGCAGCACCAGGCCCTTGATGACCTGCTGGTAGTCGATGCCGACGCCCAGGATGGACATGCCGTTGTTCATCACGCCCATCACGAAGGCGCCGATCACGGCGCCCATGATCTTGCCCACGCCGCCCGAGGCCGAGGC
>NZ_VOSR01000599.1:0-2647 GCF_007997345.1 Mitsuaria sp. TWR114 | reverse complement strand
GCGTCAGCTCGCGCAGCAGCGAGGTCATCCACGCGGGCCTCTACTACCCGGCCGGCTCGCTGAAGGCGAGGCTGTGCGTGCGCGGCAGGCAGCTGCTGTATGCGCACTGCGCCTCGCACGGCGTCGCGCACCGGCGCTGCGGCAAGCTGGTGGTCGCGACCGCGCCGGAGCAGTTGCCCGGGCTGCGCGCGCTGCAGGCCAAGGCCGCGGTCAACGGCGTCGACGACCTACGGTGGTTGACGCGGGAGGAGGCCCAGGCGCTCGAGCCGCAGCTGCGCTGCGAGGCCGCGTTGCTGTCGCCCTCGACCGGCATCGTCGACAGCCACGGGCTGATGCTGTCGCTGCAGGGGGACCTCGAACGGCACGGCGGTGCCGTCGCGTTCGGCGCCGCGGTGACCGCGGTGGATCGCGGCGGGCCGGGACATGTCGTGCGCACGAGCGAGCTGTCACTGGGCGCGCGCCTCGTCGTCAATGCGGCGGGACTGCACGCGCCGCTGCTCGCCTGGGCCATCGAGGGACTTCCGCCGCCGCCCGTCGCCCGCTTCAGCAAGGGCTGCTACTTCGCGCTGCAGGGCCGCGCGCCGTTCTCGCGGCTGGTCTATCCGCTGCCGCAGGACGCCTGGCTCGGCGTGCACCTGACGCTGGACCTGGGCGGCCAGGCGCGCTTCGGACCGGATGCGCAGTGGCTCGATGCCGATCGCCCCGAGGACATCGACTACGCCGTCGATCCGGCGCGCGCCGAGGTCTTCTACGAGGACGTGCGGCGCTACTGGCCGGCGCTGCCCGACGGAGCACTGCAGCCGGCCTACAGCGGCGTGCGGCCCAAGATCCATGCGCCGCACGAACCCGCGCCGGACTTCCGCATCGACGGCCCCGCGCAGCACGGCGTGCCGGGCCTGGTGAACCTGATGGGCATCGAGTCGCCGGGACTCACCAGTGCGCTCGCGATCGCGGAGGAGGTCCTCGCGCGGCTGGACTGAACGCCGCGGCGCGCCGCGCTCAATCAATCGGGCGGCACGCGCAGCGCCCGCTCGCGTTCCTTGGCGATGCGCGCGGCGAAGTCGGCGGCGCTGCCGCCGGTGGGCAGGTTGCTGACCTCCAGCATCCGCGCGCGCAGCTCGGGCTGGCGCAGGGCGTCGTTGACCAGCGCGTTGAGGCGGCGTAGCCGCTCCTCGGGCACGCCGCGCGGCGCGAACAGGCCGAAGGTCGAGACCAGGTTGGCGTCCGGGAAGCCGAGTTCCGCCAGCGTCGGCACCTCGGGCAGCACCGGCAGCCGCACCGGCGAGCCGATGGCCAGCGCCTTCAACCGGCCCTGGCGCACCAGCTGCAGTTGCTGCGCGGCGACGTTGGAGGACAGCAGCTCGAACTGGCCGCCGATCGCATCGGTCAGCTGCTGGCCGCCGCCTTTGTAGGGCACGTGGATGATGTCGACGCCGGCCGCGGCGCGCACCTGCGCGAGCACCATGTGGCCCACCGTCGCGTGACCCGAGGTGGCCCAGCGCAGTCGCCCCGGCGCGGCCCGCGCGGCGGCGAGCATCGCGGGGAAATCTCGGGGCTTGAACGACGGATGCGCGAGCACCAGCACCGGCGTGTCCATGAGGCTGACGACCGGCACGACGTCCCGCGGCGGGGCGTCGCCGCGGCCGGTGGCGGCGGAGGCCGGGTCCGGCGGCCCGAAGACCAGTGGCGAGATCGCGCAGTAGGCCAGCGTGTGGCCGTCGGGCGCGGCGCGGGCCAGTGACTCCAGCGCAGTCAGGCCGCCGGCGCCGGCGCGGTTCTCGACGATCACCGGCACCTTCAGGCGTGCGCCCATGAACTGGGCGAGCGCGCGCGCGGTCTCGTCGCTGACGCCGCCGGGCGGGTAGGCCACGATCAGGTGCAGGGCGCGCGACGGCCACGGCTCGGCGGCGGTCGAGCCCTGCGCCTGCGCGCCTGCGGTGAATGCAGGCAGGCCGGCCACACCCGCGAGCGCCACGCCGTGCCCGATCACCCACGCGCGCCTACGCATCGCGGTGCTCCATCGCGATGCGCCGCGCCAGCGCGAGGAAGGTCGCCATCGGGCCGTCCTGGTCGTGGGTCCGGTAGGCCAGCGTCAGCGGGGCCTCGAGCCGCGCCTGCTTCTCCATCGGCCGGTACACGATGGAATGCGCATGCACGCCCCGCATCGAGGCCGGCACCACCGTGATCCCGGCGCCTGCGGCGACCAGGTTGAGGTTCATCATCATCCGGTCGACCTCGACGAAGCTGCGCGGCCGCACGCCGTCGCGCTCGCACAGCGCCAGCAGGTTGGCGTAGAGGCCGGGCGCGCCGGGGCGCCGCACCAGGATCAGGTCCTCGTCCTCCAGCTCGGCCAGCGGCACCGGCGTCGTGGCCGCGCGCGGCACCGCCGCGAGCCGGTGGTCCAGCGGCACGGCCAGCAATGCGGGCTCCGTCAACAACGTCTCGAAGCTGATGCCCTCCGGCCGCGCCACCGGCACGCGCAGGAAGCCGCCATGCAGCCGCGTCTTCACGATCGCGTCGATCAGGCCGGCGGCATTGTTCTCGGTCATCGACAGCGCGATGCCGGGATGCTCGCCCCGGCAGGCGCGCAGCACCGCCGGCGTGTAGGCATGCGCCGCCGCGGAGCTGGTGAAACCGATCGCCAGCA
>NZ_VOSR01000598.1:0-9136 GCF_007997345.1 Mitsuaria sp. TWR114 | reverse complement strand
GCTGCTGCCGCTGCTGCGCCGCCACCGGCTGCAGCCGGTCGGCGTGGTCGGCGCCAACGCGGCGGAACTGGCGCAGGCGGCTGGGCTGGGCCTGGCCGAGGCGCCCGACGAGCCGGTGCGCGCCGAACGCGAGCCGCGGGTGCAGAAGGTCGTGCAGCAGGTCGTCAAGGAAGTGGTGGTCGAGCGCCAGGTCGAGGTGGCGGTGCCCGCGCAGGCCGCGCCGACCGTCTACGTCGACAAACCGCTGCGCTCGGGCCAGCAGGTCTACGCCAAGGGCGCCGACCTGGTCGTGCTGGCGGCGGTGAACCACGGCGCCGAGGTCATCGCCGACGGCAGCATCCACGTCTACGCGCGCTGCGCGGCAAGGCGATCGCGGGCGCGCGCGGCAACGCGCAGGCTCGGATCTTCGCGCAGCAGCTCGAGGCCGAGCTGATCGCCATCGCCGGCATCTACCGCACCAGCGAGAACCCGCTGCCCGACAACGTGCGCGGCAAGGCGGCGCAGGTCCGGCTCGACGGCGAGAAGCTCCTGATGGAGCCGCTGGGCGCATGAACCATCCCGGGCGCCAGCCGCTTGCGGCCCCCTTGATTTCCCCCGACATGGGCGGCGGTCCCCGCGACCGCCGCACCGATGACGCTTGAGCTGCGACGACAGCGACCGACACATTGAAAGGACCTCGACCCATGACCAAGATCGTTGTGGTGACCTCCGGCAAGGGCGGCGTGGGCAAGACCACGACCAGCGCCAGCTTCGCCACCGGCCTCGCGATGCGCGGCTACAAGACCGCGGTGATCGACTTCGACGTCGGCCTGCGCAACCTCGACCTGATCATGGGTTGCGAGCGCCGCGTGGTCTACGACCTGATCAACGTGATCAACGAGGAGGTCAAGCTCGGCCAGGCGCTGATCAAGGACAAGCAGCTGGACAAGCTGTTCATCCTCGCGGCCTCGCAGACGCGCGACAAGGACGCGCTCAAGCAGGAGGGTGTCGAGCGCGTGCTGGAGGAGCTCAAGGCGATGGAGTTCGACTACATCGTCTGCGACTCGCCGGCCGGCATCGAGACCGGCGCGCTGATGGCCATGCACTACGCCGACGAGGCGCTGGTGGTGACCAACCCCGAGGTCTCCTCGGTGCGCGACAGCGATCGCATCCTGGGCATGCTCAACAGCAAGACCAAGCGCGCGATCGAGGGCAAGGAGCCCGTCAAGGAACACCTGTTGATCACCCGCTACAACCCCAACCGGGTCGAGGGCGGGCAGATGCTGTCGCTGGAGGACATCCACGAGATCCTGCGCACGCCGCTGATCGGCGTGATCCCGGAGAGCGAGGTCGTGCTGCAGGCGTCCAACCAGGGCCTGCCGGCGATCCACATGAAGGGCACCGATGTGGCCGAGGCCTACTCGGACGTCATCGCGCGCTTCCTCGGCGAGGACAAGCCGATGCGCTTCGTCGAGGCCGTCAAGCCGGGCTTCTTCAAGCGCCTGTTCAGCCGCTGACATCCACCGGGAGAAACCATGGGATTCATGTCCTTCTTCCTGGGCGAGAAGAAAAGCACCGCCAGCGTCGCCAAGGAGCGCCTGCAGCTGATCCTCGCCCATGAACGCAATGGTCGCGGCGCGAGCCCCGACTACCTGCCGCAGCTGCAGCGCGAGCTGCTGGCGGTGATCTCGAAGTACGTCTCCATCAATCCGGACGACATCAAGGTCCACATGGAGCGGCAGGACGACCTCGAGGTGCTCGAGGTCAAGATCGAGCTGCCGGAGATCCGCAAGGCCTGATCGGGGGACCCGCGGCAGCGCCCGTGTAATCCCCTATGCCGGAATCCGCCTCGCGTCACTAGGGTGACGCGAGGCGCCCGGAGCCGTCGATAGACTGACCTGGACAGCCGACAACAATATCCAGGAGACGACATGGCACTGATGGGCCAGATGATGTCGATGCCGCTGCTGATCTCGTCGGTGATCCAGCACGCGGCGCGGCATTCCGGGGATACCGAGATCGTCAGCAAGCGGGTCGAGGGCGACCTGCACCGCACCACCTGGGCGGCGGTCGAGTTCCGGGCCCGCCAGCTCGCGCAGGCCTTCGCGCGGCTGGGGCTGGCGCCCGGCGACCGCGTCGGCACGCTGGCCTGGAACGGCCACCGCCACCTCGAGCTCTACTACGGCACCTCCGGCTCGGGCCTGGTCTGCCACACCATCAATCCGCGCCTGTTCCCCGAGCAGATCGCCTGGATCGCCAACGACGCCGCCGACCGCGCCCTGTGCTTCGACCTGAGCTTCCTGCCGCTGGTCGAGAAGCTCGCGCCGCAGCTCGGCCAGGTCCGCCACTTCATCCTGATGACGGACCGCGCCCACATGCCGGTGGAGTCGTCCATCCCCGACCTGCGCTGCTACGAGGACCTGGTCGAGGCCGAGGACGGCCGCTACGTCTGGCCCGAGTTCGACGAGAACACCGCGTCCAGCATCTGCTACACGAGCGGCACGACCGGCCATCCCAAGGGCGCCGTCTACAGCCACCGCAGTTCGGTCCTGCATGCCTATGGCGCGGCGCTGCCCGACGCGATGGCCTGCTCGCGCCGCGACGTGATCCTGCCGGTGGTGCCCATGTTCCATGTGAACGCCTGGGGCCTGCCCTACAGCACCGCGCTGGTGGGCTGCAAGCTGGTGCTGCCCGGGCCGCACCTGGACGGCAAGTCGCTCTACGAGCTCTTCGAGTCCGAGCAGGTGAGCTTCAGCGCCGGCGTGCCGACGGTGTGGCTGGGGCTGCTCAACTACGTCGGCGCCAACGGGCTGAAGTTCTCGAGCTTCAAGCGCACCGTGATCGGCGGCTCGGCCTGCCCGCCGGCGATGCTGCGCACGCTGATGGACGACTACGGCGTGGAGGTGATCCACGCCTGGGGCATGACCGAGATGTCGCCGCTGGGCACGCTGTCGCGGCTCGGCAGCCAGCAATTGAAGCTGCCCCAGGAGCAGCAGCGCCACCTGCTGGAGAAGCAGGGCAAGGCGATCTACGGCGTGGACATGGCGGTCGTCGACGACGCCGGCAAGGCCTTGCCCTGGGACGGCAAGACCTCGGGCAACCTGGTCGTGCGCGGGCCCTGGGTCATCGACAGCTACTTCGGCCACGCGGACTCGCCGCTGCTCCGCGTCACCGGCGAGGACGGCCGCGACGCCGGCCTGTGGTTCCCGACCGGCGACGTCGCCGCCATCGATGCCGACGGCTTCATGCAGATCACCGACCGCAGCAAGGACGTGATCAAGTCCGGCGGCGAATGGATCAGCTCGATCGACGTCGAGAACATCGCGATGGCGCATCCGGCGATCCACGAGGCCGCCGTCATCGCCGTGCCGCATCCCAAGTGGGACGAGCGACCGCTGCTGGTGGTGGTGCGCAAACCCGGCGACGCCGGCGCGGCGCTGACGCGTGAGTCGGTGCTGGGCTTCTACGAGGGCCGGATCGCCAAGTGGCAGGTGCCTGACGACGTCGTCTTCGTCGACGAGATCCCGCACACGGCCACCGGCAAGATGCTCAAGCTCAAGTTGCGCGAGCAGTTCAAGGGCCACAAGTTGCCGGGCGGCTGAGGCCGCCGCGACGGTCCGCCGCCTGGCGATCCCATCCCGAGGGCCCGCGCTTCCCAGGCCCCACCGCGCATCGATCCGCTGACGCAGGAGTTCCGCCGCCCCGGTTTCCCTTCACCGCAGTTCCCAGCAGTCCGCCGCTTCCCGCTGTACCAGGCCGTACCACGCCGTACCCCGTTGCTTCCGATCGCCTTGCATCACAACCACATCAGGAGACAAGCATGAGCAAGCACAGCACGCGTCCGATCCCCTCGCTGGCACGGCCCCTGGCCCTCGCCGCATTCGCCCTGACGGCCGCCGCCGGCGCCTACGCGCAGAAGGGCGAGACGGTGAAGATCGCCTGGATCGACCCGCTGTCCGGCCTGATGGCGCCGGTGGGCCAGAACCAGGTGAAGTCCTTCCAGTTCTTCGCCGAGAAGTTCAACGCCAACAACCCCGCCGGCGTGAAGTTCGAGATCATCCCGATCGACAACAAGCTCAGCCCCGCCGAGTCGCTCAACGCGCTGAAGTCCGCGATCGACCAGGGCGTGCGCTACGTGACGCAGGGCAACGGCTCGGGCGCGGCGCTGGCGATCATCGACGCGGTCAACAAACACAACGAGCGCAATCCCGGCAAGGAGGTCGTCTACCTCAACCACTCGGCGGTGGATCCGGACCTCACCAACAGCAAGTGCAGCTACTGGCACTTCCGCTTCGACGCCGACACGTCGATGAAGATGGAGGCGCTGACCACCTTCATGAAGGACCAGCCCGACATCAAGAAGGTCTACCTGCTCAACCAGAACTACGCGCACGGCCATCAGGTTGCCAAGTACGCGAAGGAAGGGCTGGCCAAGAAGCGCCCGGACGTGCAGATCGTCGGCGAGGACCTGCACCCGCTGGCCCAGGTGCGCGACTTCGCGCCCTATGTCGCCAAGATCAAGGCCAGCGGCGCGGATTCGGTGATCACCGGCAACTGGGGCTCGGACCTGGCGCTGCTGGTCAAGGCCGCCAACGAGGCCGGCTACACCGGCAAGTTCTACACCTACTACGCCGGCGTGACCGGCACGCCCACGGCGATGGGCGCGGCGGGCGCGGGGCGCGTGTTCCAGATCTCGTACAACCACAACAGCCTGGGCGGCGAGCCCGAGAAGTGGGCCAACGAGTACAAGGCCAAGTTCAACGACGACTTCTACACCGGCAGCGTCATCCACATCTATACCGCGTTGAGCACGGCGATGGCCAAGGCCAAGAGCACCGATCCGGTGAAGGTCGCGGCGGCGCTGGAAGGGCTGAAGTTCAAGTCCTTCAACGGCGACGTGGAGATGCGCAAGACCGACCACCAACTGCAGCAGACCCTGTTCCTGACCGTCTGGCAGAAGGCCGACGCCAAGCGCCCCTACAGCGTCGAGAACACCGGCTACAACTTCGCCCCGGTCAAGACCTTCGATCCCTTCGTCAGCAGCACGCCCACCAGCTGCCAGATGAAGCGACCGTCGTAAGGCGCTCCGCCTCCCGTCGCGAGCGGGCCGGGACCGGGTTGAAGCGCGCAGCCGTACGTGAACGTACGGCGAGCACTGCCGGCCCGGGACCGGTCCGCGCAGCTACCGCGCCCTCCGTCATCAGCGCGGCCAACGCATCGAAGTCCTGAGCACAACGACGTGGAACAGATCCTGATCAACCTCCTCAACGGCCTGTCCTCCGGACTGCTGCTGTTCATGCTGAGCTCCGGCCTGACGCTGATCTTCAGCATGATGGGCGTGCTCAACTTCGCCCACGCCAGCTTCTACATGCTGGGCGCCTACTTCGCGTACTCGATCGCCGGGTGGATCGGCTTCTGGCCCGCGCTGCTGATCGCGCCGCTGCTGGTCGGCGGCTGCGGCGCCCTGTTCGAACGCGGCGCGCTGCGGCGCGTCCACAAATTCGGCCACGTCCCCGAACTGCTGATCACCTTCGGCCTGTCCTACGTCGTGCTCGAGGTGGTGCAGCTGATCTGGGGCCGCACCGCCGTGCCGTTCTCGCCGCCGCCCTCGCTGCAGGGCGCCGCCTTCACCCTGATCCATGCCCCGGGCCAGGCCCTGGAACTCGCCTGGGGCGACGCGCCGGCCGCGCTGTGCGCCGCCGCCAGCTGTTCCAAGTTCCCGCTCACCCGCGCCTTCATGATGGTGGTGGCGCTGTTCATGCTGCTGTCGCTGTGGCTGCTGCTGACCCGCACCCGCATCGGGCTGGTCATCCAGGCGGCGCTCACCCATCCGGAGATGGTCGAGGCCCTGGGCCACAACGTGCCGCGCGTGTTCATGCTGGTGTTCGGCAGCGGCTGCGCGCTGGCCGCGCTGGCCGGCGTCATCGGCGGCATCACCTTCGTCACCGAGCCCGCGATGGCGGTGATCGTCGGCTCCATCATCTTCGTGGTGGTCGTGGTCGGCGGCATCGGCTCGCTGGCCGGCGCCTTCGTCGCCTCCCTCGTCATCGGGCTGCTGCAGACGCTGCCGCTGACCGTCGACGTGTCGCTCGCCCAGGCCTTCCAGCTCGGCCCCGACACCTTCGGCTACCCGCTGCTCAAGCTCACGCTGGCCCAGGTCGCGCCCATCCTGCCCTACCTGCTGATGGTCCTGATCCTCATCTTCCGGCCCAAGGGCCTGCTCGGCACCCGGGAGGGCTGATCGATGTCCGCCGTCATGCCTTCCTCCTCCGCCTCGCCCGCCGTGCCGTCCGGCGCCGCCCCGGGCGAGGCCCGCGCCCAGGGCCGCCCGCCGCGTGCCCGGCGCGGCGAGACCTACCACTTCAAGCCCCACAACGTCGGCCGCTGGCTGATCTGGGGCGCCTACGCGCTGGCGCTGCTGGTGGCGCCGCTGCTGTGGACCAGCAGCCTGGCGCAGACCATGCTGTCGCAGATGGGCATCGCGATCATCGCGTGCCTGTCCTACAACCTGCTGCTGGGGCAGGGCGGCATGCTCAGCTTCGGCCACGCGGTCTACAGCGGGCTGGGCGCCTACCTGGCGATCCACACGCTCAACGTCGTCGGCGCGGGCCAGCTCGCGCTGCCGGTCAGCCTGGTGCCGCTGGTCGGCGGCCTGGCGGGGCTCTTCTTCGCGGCGCTGTTCGGCTACGTGTCGACGAAGAAGTCGGGCACGCCCTTCGCGATGATCACGCTGGGCCTGGGCGAGCTGATCTGGTCGATGTCGCTGATGCTGCCGGAGTTCTTCGGCGGCGAGGGCGGCGTCTCCTCCAACCGCGTCGTGGGCAAGGCGGTCTGGGGCATCAGCTTCGGGCCGCAGATCCAGGTGTACTACCTGATCGCGGTCTACGCCTTCGTCTGCACCGCGCTGCTGTACGCGCTCACCCGCACGCCGCTGGGCCGCATGCTCAACGCGGTGCGCGACAACCCCGAGCGCGTCGAGTTCATCGGCTACGACACGCAGTGGGTGCGCTTCCTGGCCTTCCTGATCGCGGGTTTCTTCGCCGGCGTGTCGGGCGGGCTGTCGGCGCTGAACTTCGAGATCGTCACCGCCGAGGTCGTCGGCGCCGCGCGCTCGGGTGCCTACCTGCTGTTCACCTTCCTGGGCGGGGCGACCTTCTTCTTCGGGCCCATCATCGGCGCGGTACTGATGGTGGTGGCGCTGGTGCTGCTGTCGGAGCTGACCAAGGCCTGGCTGCTGTACCTCGGCCTGGTTTTCCTGTTCATGGTGATGTACGCGCCGGGCGGCATCGCCTCGCTGATCATGATGAACCTGCGCCTGGCCGCCTTCGGCAAGCTGCGCGCGCTGTGGCCGTCCTACCTGGGCCTGGCCGGCGCCGCGGCGACGATGCTGCTGGGCGGCTCGGCGATGGTGGAGATGCTCTACCACCTGCAGCTCAACGAGGCGCTCGGCCCGCAGATGAAGTACCTGGGCCTGGCGCTCGATGCCAAGAGCGTCGAGTCGTGGTTCGGTGCCGGCTTCGTGCTGCTGACCGGGCTGGGGCTCTTCGAGCTGCTGCGCCGCCAGTTCCGCGCCGAGTGGGACCGGGCGCAGGAGGAGATCGAGAAAGAAATCAAGCGGAGGGAAAGCCTGTGAGCACCGCCAACATCCCCTACGCGCTGGAGCTGCAGGCCGTGCGCAAGAGCTTCGGCAAGAGCGAGATCATCCGCGGTGCCGACCTCGCGGTGAAACCCGGCGAGCGGGTCGCGATCATCGGCCCCAACGGCGCGGGCAAGTCCACGCTGTTCAACCTCATCAGCGGCCGCTTCGCGCCCACCAGCGGCGAGATCCGGCTCTTCGGCGAGCGCATCGACCAGCTGCCGCCCTACAAGATCAACCGCCGCGGCCTGTCGCGCAGCTTCCAGGTGTCCAACCTGTTCACGCGGCTGTCGGTGTTCGAGAACATCCGCTGCGCGCTGCTCTGGTCGATGGGCCACAAGTACGCGTTCTGGAAGTTCCTGGCCGGCATGGACGACGTCAACGACCGCGTCGAGGAACTGCTGGAGATGCTGCACCTGGACAAGAAGCGCGACGTGCCCGCGATCAACCTGACCTATGCCGAGGCGCGCGCGCTGGAGATCGGCATCACCATCGCCGGCGGCGCGCAGGTGATCCTGCTGGACGAGCCCACCGCCGGCATGAGCAAGAGCGAGACCAAACGCTTCATCCAGCTGATCCGCCAGGTCACCGAGGGCCGCACGCTGCTGACGGTGGAGCACGACATGGGCGTGGTCTTCGGCCTGGCCGACAAGATCGCGGTGCTGGTCTACGGCGAGGTGATCGCCTTCGACACGCCCGACGCGGTGCGCGCCAACACGCGTGTCCAGGAGGCCTACCTGGGATCGGTGCTGGCCGAATCGCAGGCCGCGGGAGCCCATGCATGAGCGCCGCCCTCCATGACACCAACGTCGGCGCGATGCGCGCCGCGGGCGCCACGCCGGCCGCCGGCACGCGCGCGCTGCGGCTGGACAACGTCCATGCCTTCTACGGCAAGAGCCATGTGCTGCACGGCGTGACGATGGAGGTGCGTCCCGGCGAGATCGTCAGCCTGCTGGGACGCAACGGCTCGGGGCGCTCGACGACGGTCAAGACCATCATGGGCCAGGTCGACGGCACCGGCGCGATCGCCTGGGGCGGCCAGGAGCTGCTGGGCCGCAAGGCCTACGAGATCGCGCATCGCGGCATCGGCTACGTGCCGGAGAACCGCGACATCTTCCCCAAGCTCACCGTGCACCAGAACCTGATGCTCGGCGAGAAGGGCCGGCGCAAGGGGGCCGCGCCGCGCTGGAGCTTCGACGACATGTACGCGATGTTCCCGCGCCTGAAGGAGCGCCAGCACACCGAGGCCGGTGTGCTGTCCGGCGGCGAGCAGCAGATGCTGACGCTGTGCCGCACGCTGATGGGCGACCCCGACCTGATCATGATCGACGAGCCGACCGAGGGCCTGGCGCCCAAGATCGTCGAGCTGGTGGCCGAGTACCTGAAGGAGCTCAAGCGGCGCGGCGTCTCGGTGCTGCTGGTCGAGCAGAAGCTGGCCATCGCGCTGGAGATCTCCGAGCGCTGCTACGTGATGGGCCACGGCCGCATCGTCTTCGAGGGCACGCCCGCCGACCTGCGCGC
>NZ_VOSR01000597.1:0-6257 GCF_007997345.1 Mitsuaria sp. TWR114 | reverse complement strand
GGTCGTGGGTGACGTAGACCATCGTCGTCTTCAGGTCCTCGTGCAGCTTGGCGAATTCATAACGCATGCGCACGCGCAGCGCGGCGTCGAGGTTGGACAGCGGCTCGTCGAAGAGGAAGACCTCGGGCTTGCGCACGATCGCGCGGCCGATGGCCACGCGCTGGCGCTGCCCGCCCGACAGGTCCTTGGGCTTGCGCTCGAGCAGGTGCTCGATGTGCAGGATGCGCGCGGCGTAGCGCACCGCGCGGTCGATCTCGTCCTTGGGCACCTTGGCCAGCTTCAACCCGAACGCCATGTTGTCGTACAGGTTCATGTGGGGGTAGAGCGCGTAGCTCTGGAACACCATCGCGATGCCGCGCTCGGCCGGCGGCACGTCGTTGACCAGGCGGCCGCCGATGCGCATCTCGCCGCCGGTGATGTCTTCCAGCCCCGCGATCGTGCGCAGCAGCGTCGACTTGCCGCAGCCCGACGGGCCGACGAAGACCATGAACTCGCCGTCCCGGATCTCCAGGTCGATGCCATGCAGGATCTTGGTCTCGCCATAGGCCTTGACCACGCTGTGCAGCTTCACGTCCGCCACTTTGATACCTCCGCGCGCGCCCGGGGAGGGCGCCGCCTGTCTCGCTCGTTGGTGTCGATCGATCGTCCGTCGCCGCGACCGCGCAGCGGCGAAGGAGCGAACGATGTTTGTAGAGAATATACATGGCGGATTGACGATTCACAACGCGGCTACACCCGTTCAATCGTCGTCGAATCGCGTGAAATCAATGGCTTACGTCGAATATCGGGATAACCCGATGTAGTGAAACTACAGAAACTCCAAGCGTCTGATGGATACTTCGCTTCATGACGAGCGCCGCCGTCGGCGCCACTGCTTTCCGATGAATCGAATGAGCGCTGCTTCCGCCCTCTCCGCGGGTACCGGCCTGCCCGCGATCCCCGCCGCGGTCGAGCCCGGCCGCCACGAACCACTGGGCGTCACCGTCCGCGACGGCGGCGTCAACATCGCCGTCTTCTCGGCCCATGCGACGCGCGTCGAGTTCTGCCTGTTCGACGACACCGGCACGCGGGAGCTCTCGCGCCATGCGCTGCAGGGCCCGGTGGACGGGCTCTGGACCGGCTTCCTGGCTGGCGTCGCGCCGGGCCGCCTCTATGGCCTGCGCGCGCACGGCCCGCATGCGCCGCGCGAGGGCCACCGCTTCAACGCCGCCAAGCTGCTGCTCGATCCCTATGCGCGCGAGATCGTCGGCGAGTTCCGCAACCTCCCCGAGGATCACGGGTATCCCTTCGGTCACCCGGAGGGCCCGTTCGCGCTGGACGAGCGCGACAACGGCGCGACCGCGCTGAAGGCCCGCGTGGCCGCGCCGCTGACGGGGCCCGGTCCGCGCGCCAATGCGCCGCGCCACGCGCCGCGCGACGTCGTGCTCTACGAGGTGCATGTCAAGGGCTTCTCGATGCGCCATCCCGGCATCCCCGAGGCGCTGCGCGGCAGCTACGCGGCGCTCGCGCATCCGGTGGCCATCGCGCACTTCCAGCGCCTGGGCGTGACCACGCTGTCGCTGCTGCCGGTGCAGTTCGCCGTCGACGAACCGCACCTGTCCGGTACCGGGCTGAGCAACTACTGGGGCTACAACACGCTGGGCTTCTTCGCGCCCGATCCGCGACTGGCCAGCGCCGCGGTGCGCCACGACCCGAGCGCCGTCGTGGTCGAGTTCCGCGCCATGGTCCACGCGCTGCACGAGGCCGGGCTCGAGGTGGTGCTCGACGTGGTCTACAACCACACGCCCGAGGGCAACGAGTGGGGGCCGACGCTGTCGCTGCGCGGGCTGGACCAGAAGAGCTATTACCGGCTGCAGCCCGACGATCCGTCGCGGATGGAGAACCTGACCGCCTGCGGCAACACCGTTCAGGTCGAGCATCCGCGCGTGACGCAGCTGGTGCTGGACTCGCTGCGCCACTGGGTCGGCGAGATGGGCGTCGACGGCTTCCGTTTCGACCTCGCGCCGGTGCTGGGCCGCACGGACCAGGGTCACGATCCGCGGTCGGCCTTCTACACCGCGCTGCGCCAGGATCCGCTGCTGGCGCAGGTGCACCTGATCGCCGAGCCCTGGGACGCGGGGCCGCAGGGCTACCAGCTCGGGCGCTTCCCGGGCCGCTTCATGGAGTGGAATGACAAGTTCCGCGACGCGGCCCGCGGCTTCTGGCTCGGCCACGGGCCGGAGGGCCGGCGCATCGACCGCGCCGAATTCGCGCGCCGCTTCAGCGCGTCGCGTGATGTCTTCGACCCGACGCCGCCGACGAATGGCGGCGGCGCTCGCTCGCCGCTGGCATCGATCAACTTCCTGGCGGTACACGACGGCTACACGCTGGCCGACCTGGTCAGCCACTCGCGCAAGCACAACGAGGCCAATGGCGAGGACAACCGCGACGGCCGCGACGGCGAGCTGTGCGGCAACTTCGGCGTCGAAGGCCCGACTGACGATCCCGCGATCCGCGACACCCGCGAGCGCGTGCGCCGCGCGATGCTCGCGACGCTGCTGCTGTCGCAGGGGACGCCGATGCTGTATTCGGGCGACGAGTTCGGCAACGGGCAGGGCGGCAACAACAACGCCTACTGCCAGGACAACCCGATCGGCTGGCTGGACTGGCCCGCGGCCGACGAGTCGCTGATCGCCTACACCGCAGCGCTGACGCGGCTGCGCCGCGATCATGCGCTGCTGCGCCACGCGCGGTGGTTCCCGTCGCCGCAGGGCGAGGCGCGCGGCGGCGGCGATGACGGCGAGGTCGAAGCGCCGGGGCAGCCGACGCTGCGCTGGTTCGACGCCACGGGCCACGAGATGCGCGAGCAGGACTGGCGAGTCGACGGCCGAACGGCGCTGACGGCGGCGCTGGGCGATGGCGAGGATCGCCTGCTGCTGATGGTCAACCCGGACGCCAGCCCGACGCCGTTCACGCTGCCGGCGGCGGGCGGCATCGACATCGACGGCCCCAATGACGGTGACCGTGACGGCGCTGGCGGCTGGACCCTGCTGCTGGACAGCAGCGGCGAGACGCCGACGGGCCATCGCGGCGAAGATGGCGTGACGGTCCCGGCCCGCGCGTTGATGCTGTGGGGACGGCCGCGCACGAATGCCGCATCGACCTCCCGGGCGCACATCGACACCGACACCCGATCCAATTCCACGAACACCCTCTCGAGCGACACGACACCATGACGATCGACCTTCACCAGCGCCAGTCCGGCGTCCTGCTGCATATCACCTCGCTGCCCGGCCCCAACGGCATCGGCGACTTCGGCCCCGAGGCCTATCGCTTCGTCGACTGGCTGCAGTCGGCCGGCCAGTCGATCTGGCAGTGGCTGCCGAGCACGCCGATCGGCCCCGGCGAGAGCCCGTACCAGGGCGTCTCCGCCTTCGCCGGCAGCCCCTGGATGGTGGCGCTGGAGCCGCTGGTCGCGCGCGGCTGGCTGGCGCAGCCGGCGGCGCCCGAGGGCGGCTTCGACGACCGACGTGTCGACTACGGCCGCGTGCTGCCCTGGCGCGAGCAGCAGCTGCGCGCGGCGGCGGCGGGTTTCTTCGCGCGGGCGTCGGCCGATGACCGCGCCTCCTACGAGTTGTGGTGCGCCTCCCAGCGCGACTGGCTGGACGACTACGCGCTCTTCATGGCGACCCGCTCGTCGCGCGGCGGCCAGCCCTGGTGGGCGTGGCCGCGCGACCTGGCGGCCCGCGAGCCGCGCGCGCTGGCCGCGGCGCGCGAGCAGTACGCGGACGAGGTCGGCTTCTGGCAGTTCGTGCAGTGGTGCTTCGACACCCAGGTCGCGCGCTCAAGGCCTATGCCAATGAACGCGGCGTCCACATCATGGGCGACCTGCCGATCTTCGTCGCCCACGACAGCGCCGACTGCTGGGCGCGCCCCGACCTGTACGAGCTGGACGAGCAGTTCCAGACCACCGTCGTGGCCGGCGTGCCGCCGGATGCGATGTCGGTCACCGGACAGCGCTGGGGCAATCCGATGTACCGCTGGGACAAGATGGCCCATGAGCACTTCGCCTGGTGGACCGCGCGGGTCAAACGCATGCTCAGCTCGGCCGACGTCTTCCGCATCGACCACTTCCGCGGCTTCGCCGCCTATTACGAGATCCCCGCCGACAGCCCCGACGCCACCCGCGGCGTCTGGAAGACCGGCCCCGGCAAGGCGCTGTTCGATGCGATCGCCAAGTCGCTGGGCGAGCTGCCCATCGTCGCGGAGGACCTGGGCTTCATCACGCCCGACGTGCACGAGCTGCGCGACGCGCTGAACTACCCGGGCATGAAGATCCTGCAGTTCGGCTTCGGCGGCGATGGCGGTCACGAGTTCCTGCCGCACAACTGGCCGCGCGCGGCCGTCTGCTACACCGGGACCCACGACAACGACACGGTGCGCGGCTGGTGGAACCAGGCCAGCGCCCATGAGCGCGCCTTCGCCGCCGCCTACCTGCCGGCCGGCGACCAGGACATCCACTGGGCCATGATCCGCGCCTGCGCGAACTCGGTGGCGAGCGTGGCGGTCTATCCGCTGCAGGACGTCCTGGGCCTGGGCAGCGAACACCGCATGAACATTCCCGGCACCCTCGGCGGCAACTGGGAGTGGCGCTTCACCTGGGACATGGTCGGCGCCGAGCCGGGCCGGCTGCTGGCGCAGATCTCGGCCACCAGCGGGAGATCCCCGATTGCCGGCGCCCGGCTGCCGGAGTGAAATGCTCTGAAACCGCTTTCATAGGGGAAACGAGAGCGGCGGTCCCGGGGCTCGCGCCCTAGGATCGGATTCGCGTGAGACAACGTTGTCATCGACCGGCCGGGCAAGCGCACCGGACGGCGGACAGCGCGCGAGGACGCCAGGAGCCGCCCATGAGCACGACCGAGATCTTCCTGATCGCGATGGCGATCACCTTCGCCCTGCCTTACCTGGTGTGGCGACTGGGCGGCACCGACTACTTCGCGCCGCTGGTGATCGTGCAGATCCTGTCGGGCATCGTGCTGGGGCCAGGCATCCTGGGCCGGGCCTTTCCCGAGTACTACCAGTTCGTGTTCAACCCGCAGGTGGTGGGCTCGCTGAACGGCATCGCCTGGTGGGCGGTCATGCTGTTCGTGTGGATCGCGGGCATCGAGCTCGACCTCAAGAAGGCCTGGGCCCATCGCGTCGAGAGCGGCATCACCGCCGGCCTGGCCCTGGGCGTGCCGATGGCGTTCGGCGCGGTGGCGGCGGTGGCGCTGATGCAGCTGGGGCCGCAGTGGATCGGCGAGCGCGCCCAGACCTGGCAGTTCATCGTCGGCGTGGGCATGTCGTGCGCGGTGACCGCGCTGCCCATCCTGATCCTGCTGATGGAGAAGCTCGAGGTGCTGCGCCAGCCCATCGGGCAGCGCATCCTGCGCTACGCCAGCCTGGACGACATCGCCATCTGGTCGGTGCTGGCCATCATCCTGATGGACTGGTCCCGGATCGGGAAGCAGGCCGTCTTCCTGGGCGCGTTCGCGCTGCTGACGGTGCTGTTCCGCCGGCTGATGGTCCGCATTCCCCGCAACGACCGCTGGTACGTCGGCATCGTCTGGCTGGCGCTGTGCGCGCTGGGCGCGGACTGGTGCGGGCTGCATTACATGGTGGGCGCCTTCCTGGCCGGCGTCGTGATGGACGCGGACTGGTTCGACCAGGCGCAGATGGACCAGCTCCGGCACAACGTGCTGCTGGTCATGATGCCGGTCTACTTCCTCAGCACCGGGCTGCGCACCCAGTGGGGCACCGACGGCGGCGCGGTCATCGTGCTGGCGGCGGCGATCCTGCTGGCGGCATCGATCAGCGGCAAGCTGATCGGCGTGCATGCGGCCGGCCGCATCCTGCGCTGGCAGCCGGGCGAGGCCGGCATCATCGGCTGGCTGCTGCAGACCAAGGCGCTGATCATGATCGTGTTTTCCAACGTGCTGCTGGACAAGCAGCTGATCACGCCGTCCACCTTCACCGCGCTGCTGCTGATGGCGGTGGGCTCGACGATGCTGACGGTGCCGATCGTGGCGCCGCGGCTCGCACGGATCAAGGAACTGGTGTTCCGCGCCAGCTGAGCGTCGGCGCAGAATGCGCGGTCCGCACTGACCGCGATGGAGGCCGCCTTGATCGATCACCTCGACCACCTGGTCCTGACGACCGCCGACGAAGCCGCGTGCATCCGGTTCTACACCGAGGTGCTGGGCATGCGGCTGGAGACCTTCGTCGGCGGCACGCCGCCG